>NZ_CAXUNQ010000035.1:0-50243 GCF_964252615.1 uncultured Bradyrhizobium sp. | reverse complement strand
CTCCGCAAGGGCTGCGCGCTGCGCTGCGTCCGGGGAACGCGCCCCGTGGAGCGCGGAACACGCCGCAACAAACGCCGCGTCAACCGCGGGCTTGACCCGCGTATCCGTCGCTCTTGGCAAAAGACTTTTGCGAAGCAGGATGGATTGCCGGGTCAAGCCCTACTGGATGCACACATCTCATCGTCATTGCCGGGCTTTGACCCGGCAATCCATCCCCTTCGAAACGACTCTTTCCGAAGATGGATGGATACGCGGGTCAAGCCCGCGTATGACGAGATGTGTGCATCCAGCAGGGTCAACCCGGCCATGACGACCTCCCCGTGTCCCGGGCGCGATGCGGCATTCTTCATGCCGCTTCGCAGAACCGGGACCCCGGTTCCTTGCATGACACAGCGTATAAGCGCGTTTACGCGCATCTTCGACGCGCCATGGGCGGTGTGGTGCAGAGCCGGGGCCGTAACAAAGTTTGGTGTTCGTTACGATCCCGGTCCTGCGAAGCAGCGCTTCGCGCCCGGGACATGAGATCCTACATGTTCAGCACGCGGCCATATGCATCCAGCACCGCTTCCTTCATCATCTCCGACAATGTCGGGTGCGGGAAGATGGTGTGCATCAGCTCTTCCTCGGTGGTCTCGAGGTTCATCGCGACGACATATCCCTGAATAAGCTCGGTCACTTCGGCGCCGACCATATGCGCGCCCAGCAACTGGCCGGTCTTTTTGTCGAAGATCACTTTAACCAGCCCCTGGTCCTGGCCGAGCGCGATCGCCTTGCCGTTGCCGACAAACGGGAAGCGGCCGACGCGGATGTCGCGGCCGCCCTCTTTCGCTTTCGCTTCGGTGAGGCCGACCGACGCCACCTGCGGGTGGCAATAGGTGCAGCCGGGGATGAGGTTCTTGTCCATGGCGTGCGGATGCAGGCCCTTGATGGCCTCGATGCAGATCACGCCCTCATGCTCGGCCTTGTGCGCCAGCATCGGCGGCCCGGCGACATCGCCGATCGCATAGATGCCGGGCACGTTGGTCTTGCAGAAACCATCGACCACAATGACGCCGCGATCGGTCTTGACGCCGAGTTTTTCCAGCCCGAGGTTTTGGATATTGCCGACCACGCCGACCGCGGAAATCACCCGGTCGACTTCGATCGTCTGGGGTTTGCCTTTTCCGTCATCGAGGGTCGCGATCACGCTGTCGCTTTTCTTCTCGAGTTTTGTCACCTTGGTGCCGGTGAGAATCTTGATGCCCTGCTTCTCCAGTTGCTTGCGCGCCAGCGTCGCAATCTCCGCGTCCTCAACGGGAAGGATCTGGGGCAGCACCTCGACCACGGTAACGTCGGCGCCCATGGTGCGGAAGAACGACGCGAATTCGATGCCGATGGCGCCGGATCCCACGACCAGCAGCGACTTCGGCATCTTGTCAGGCACCATCGCCTCGAAATAGGTCCACACCAGCTTCTTGTCGGGCTCGAGCCCCGGCAGCACGCGCGGCCGCGCCCCGGTCGCGACGATGATGTGCTTGGCCTGATACGTCCCCTCCTCCAGCGCACCCTTAGGCGCCTCGACGCCGGATTTTTTCACCGTAACCTTGCCCGGTGCATCGATCGATGCCTCGCCCCAGATGATCGGCACCTTGTTCTTCTTCATCAGAAAGCCAACCCCGTCATTGAGGCGCTTGGAGACGCCGCGCGAGCGCTGCACCACCGCTTTGGGGTCGTACGACACCTTCTCGGCTGACAGGCCGTAGTCCTTGGCGTGCTGCATGTAGTGGTAAATCTCGGCCGAGCGCAGCAGCGCCTTGGTCGGGATGCAGCCCCAGTTGAGACAGATGCCGCCGAGATACGACTTCTCGACGATCGCGGTCTTGAAGCCAAGCTGCGCCGCGCGGATCGCGGTGACGTAGCCGCCGGGTCCGGAGCCGATGATGATGACGTCGAAGGAGGTGTCGGCCATATCTTATACGCCTTTCGTAACTTCGCGATCGAGAGCAGTTGCCGACCACGCGGGTAATCGACCGATCCAGACCCCAACGAGCAGTACCGACAACTCAGCAAGCGGAAAACGCCAGACAAACGGTAGCCGCCCAAACGACTCGCGATTTAACAGGACAAACACTGCAACGCTCGGGAGGAGCAGCAGCAAACGGACGATCCGCAGTCGCTGCGCCACGCCAGATACGACCCAAGCACAGCTCAGAGCGACGAACGATGCTAGCAGGAAAACGATACCGACGATCGGTGGCCCAAAGATGATCAGATAGCCGCCTTCGATATCGTGCGTATACATTCCCCAGTCGCGCAATTCGCGCCAGCAGGGATTCCACAAGGCAAAAAACAGGAAAAACCAGAGGAGGTAAGTGCCAAGCGTGCCGAGAAAGCCCGAAGGTACAAACACCTTTTGCAGCGCCTCTCCAAAACGGATCAACGTTTCACCCGGTACCATTGGCGGCGACCGGCTGACGAATGGAGCGGAAACAACACTGTTCACTCCTCACACCGCCATCATCACCGGGTTTTCGATCAGCGTCTTGAATGCGCCGATCAATTCGGCGCCGAGCGCGCCGTCGATGGCGCGATGGTCGCAACTCAGCGTCACGCTCATGATGGTCGCCGGCACGATCTGGCCGTTGCGCACCACGGCGCGCTGCTCTCCCGTGCCGACCGCGAGAATCGACGACTGCGGCGGATTGATCACCGCGGTGAAATCCTTGATGCCGTACATGCCGAGATTGGACACCGACGACGTGCCGCCCTGGTATTCATTCGGCTTCAGTTTCCTGGCCCTGGCGCGCGCGGCAAGGTCCTTCATTTCGTTCGAGATCGCCGATATCGACTTGGTCTCGGCCTGGCGGATGATCGGCGTGATCAGGCCGAACGGCAGAGCGACGGCGACGCCGATGTCGGAATGCTTGTGCCTGAGCATCGCACCTTCGGACCAGCTGACATTGGCCTCGGGGATGCGCTGCAGCGCCAGCGCCATCGCCTTGATGACGAAATCGTTGACCGAAAGCTTGTACAGCGGCTTCTTGTCCTTGTCCTTTGGCGCCGCGGCATTGATCTCCTCGCGCGCGGCCGTGAGCTTGCCGATGTCGCAGTCGATGGTGAGGTAGAACGTCGGCATCGATTGCGTTGCGGCGGTAAGCCGCTGCGCGATGGTTTTGCGCATGCCGTCATGCGGGATGAGATCGTAGGAGCCTTCCTCGTAGAGCCCGAGGATCTGCTTGTCCGACATCGAGGGCGCCATCGCCGGCGCGGCGGCGGGTGCGGCAGCCGGAGCTTTCAACCCCTTGCCGGATTTGGCTTCCTCGACATCGCGCGCGATGACGCGGCCATGTGGGCCGGAGCCGCTGATGCGCGCGAGTTCGATATTGGCTTCTTTGGCGAGACGGCGGGCGAGCGGAGACGAGAAAATGCGATCGTGGCCGTCGGCTTGCGACGCGGATCCTTTTGCCGGCGCGGCTGCAGGCGCAGGTGCGGCCGGCGCCTTCCCGGCAGGCGCAGGCGCGGCTTTCTCTTTCGGTGCGTCAGCCTTGGTCCCGGAGCTTGCTTCGGGCTTTGCCTCGGCTTTGGCTTCGGGCTTTGCTTCAGGTTTGGCCTGCTGAGGCGCTGCGCCCGCCGCCTTCATATCCTCGCCGTCGCCGGTCAGCACCGCGATCACGTCATTGACCGGCACGTCCTGGGTGCCTTCGGGCACCAAAATTTTGGCAATGGTGCCCTCGTCGACCGCCTCGACCTCCATGGTCGCCTTGTCGGTCTCGATCTCGGCGATGACGTCGCCGGACTTGACCTTGTCACCTTCCTTCTTGAGCCATTTGGCAAGGTTGCCTTTTTCCATCGTCGGCGACAGCGCAGGCATCAGGATGTTGATTGGCATTGTCAGTGACCTTGTTGCGACCGCGGCGTGGTTTTGCCGATGTCGGTCGGCCGCGCGATTTCTGCGTCGAACATTGTAACGATGCGCCTCAGCGCTTCGGCTTCGGAATAATCGCTTTCCCGGGCGTAAGCGCGCGCGGCATGGCGTGCGATATCGACGAGAAGCAGCCCCCACATATCCGGTTCCTCGAACGCGCGCATGAACGCGATTGAAAGGCCCTCATCGACCACGAACGCGCGCAGCACCTCCGTGGCGTCGTCGCGGCCGATGACGTCCGGAGGCAATGGCTGCTCTTTCGGGCCGGCCATGGCTCACCGGTAGCAAACGGCTTTGGCGGCTTCGACCACCTCGGCCGCCGAGGGCAGTGCCAGCTTTTCGAGATTGGCGGCGTAGGGCATCGGCACGTCCTTGCCCGAGACCCGCGCCACCGGCGCGTCGAGATAGTCGAAAGCGTGTTCCATGATGCGCGCCGCGATTTCCGCGCCGACGCCGGACTGCTGCCAGCCTTCCTCGACCGTTACCGCGCGACCGGTTTTCTTCACCGACGCGATGATCGTATCGGTGTCGAGAGGGCGCAGGGTACGCAGGTCGATGACCTCGGCCTCGATGCCTTCCTTGGCGAGTTCATCGGCGGCTTTCAGCGCGTAACTCATGCCGTTCGACCACGACACCACGGTGACGTGGCCGCCCGACCGCACGATGCGCGCCTTGCCGATCGGAATCACGTAATCGTCCAGCTTCGGTACTGGACCGGATTGCCCGTACAGCATTTCGTTTTCGAGGAAGATCACCGGATTGGGGTCGCGGATCGCGGATTTGAGCAGGCCCTTGTAGTCGGCGGCGGAGAATGGCGCGATCACCTTGAGGCCGGGAATCTGCGAATACCACGCCGAGTAATCCTGGCTGTGCTGGGCGGCGACGCGGGCGGCGGCGCCGTTCGGGCCGCGGAAAACGATCGAGCAGCCCATCTGGCCGCCGGACATATAGAGCGTTTTGGCCGCGGAATTGATGATCTGGTCGATCGCCTGCATCGCGAAGTTGAACGTCATGAATTCAACGATCGGTTTCAGCCCTGCCATCGCGGCACCGACGCCGACGCCGGCAAAGCCGTGCTCGGTAATCGGCGTATCGATCACCCGTTTATCGCCGAATTCCTGCAGCAGGCCCTGGGTGACCTTGTAGGCGCCCTGATATTCCGCGACTTCCTCACCCATGACGAAGACGTCCGGATCCCGGCGCATTTCCTCGGCCATGGCGTCGCGCAGCGCTTCGCGAATGGTCATGGTCACCATCTCGGTGCCTTCCGGCACCTCGGGATCGGGTTCGGCGGCGGCTTTCGGAGCGGCCGGCGCTTTCTTCTGTTCACCGCCGCCGGATTTGGCTTCGGCCGGAGTTTCCTGCTTTGCTTCGGCAGGCGGTGCGGATTCCGCGGCTTTCTCCTGCTTGGCCGGAGCACCGGCCTTGCCGAGATCGGCGGCGCTTTCGCCGTCCGCCAGAATGGTCGCAATCGGGGTGTTGACGGCAACGTCGGCGGTGCCTTCCGGGATCAGGATTTTGCCGAGGGTGCCCTCATCGGTGGCTTCGACTTCCATCGTCGCCTTGTCGGTCTCGATCTCGGCGATGACGTCGCCGGACTTGATGGTCTCGCCTTCCTTCTTCAGCCATTTGGAGAGATTGCCCTTCTCCATGGTCGGCGACAGCGCAGGCATCAATATTTGAATTGGCATATCAACTCCGAAACTTGATCGTTAACCTACGCGTATCCTGATCGCAAAACCGGCATCCGCTTTTGCGGGATACGCGCCCGCGTTCAGCGATAGACATCGGTCCACAATTCGGACGCATCGGGTTCGGCATCGGCTTGCGCGAAATCCGCCGACGCGTTGACGATTTCGCGCACCTCGGCGTCGATCTGCTTCAGTTCCTGCTCGGTCATGGCGGCTTCCAGCAGGCGATTGCGCACCTGCTCGATCGGGTCTTGATCGTGGCGGACCTTGTCGACTTCTTCCCGGGTGCGGTACTTCGCAGGATCCGACATCGAATGTCCGCGGTAGCGGTAGGTCTGCATCTCCAGGATGAACGGCCCCTTGCCGGCGCGGCACCATGCGACCGCCTTGTCGGCCGCCGCCTTCACGGCGCGGACGTCCATGCCGTCGACCTGCTCGCCGGGAATGTTGAAGGAGATGCCGCGCTTGGAGAAATCGGTTTGCGCCGATGAGCGGGTCACGGAAGTGCCCATGGCGTAGCGGTTGTTCTCGATGACGTAGATCACCGGCAGCTTCCACAGTTCTGCCATGTTGAAGCTTTCGTAGACTTGGCCCTGGTTGGACGCGCCATCGCCGAAATAGGCAAGACTGACATGATCGTTGCCGCGGTAGCGGTTGGCGAAGGCCAGGCCGGTGCCGAGCGAAACCTGCGCGCCGACGATGCCGTGGCCGCCGTAAAAATGCTTCTCCTTGCTGAACATGTGCATGGAGCCGCCTTTGCCCTTGGAATAGCCGCCGTAGCGCCCGGTCAGCTCCGCCATGACCCCCTTGGCTTCCATGCCGCAGGCCAGCATATGTCCGTGATCGCGATATCCGGTTATAACCTGATCGCCCTTCTTCAACGCCATCTGCATGCCGACGACGATGGCTTCCTGCCCGATATAAAGATGGCAGAAGCCGCCGATCGCGCCCATGCCGTAGAGCTGGCCGGCCTTTTCCTCGAACCGCCGGATCAGCAGCATGTCACGCAACGCCTGCAGATCCTGTTCCTTGCTGAATTCGGCAACGGAATCGCCCGAGCCGTTTCCTTTTTCTTCCCTAGCGACGGTTTTTTTCGGTGCGGCCATGGCAGTTCCGGATGAGAGAGCGGATAGCCCTCTCTACCCCAACTCAAATCGCCTTGAAAGGATTGCGTGACGCCGGGACGAATTCATCATGCCGCGGTGCAACGTAGACTATTATTCAAGGTTGCAATCCAAATCGATGTCAGTTTTTCGGATCGACCGACCGGACCAGTTCACGGGGGTCCGCATAATCGAGCTGGTAGCGGACGCGCTCGTCGAGCATGTCCGGATCCACCCGGTCGGACCGCAACAACGACACCCGTTGCTCGCCCTCAGTGCGTTCCCGCTTCAACCGCGCCAGTTCGGAGGTCAGCGCGATGATTTCCTGATCGAGCTCCTGCCGCGCGTTCAAACCGTATTTGCCGGTATAGGCGTTGACGCCGAAATAGCCGACCATCATCGCAGCGACCGCGTAAAGAGCGAGCCCGGTGAGCAGGGATTTGAGTCGGGTGCGTGAAACCATGCCGCGACGATGCGACGGTCCGGTTAAGGGAATCCTAACAGCCGGGGGGCAACGCGTCCTGCAAGGCTATTTGTTGTATTGGTCGACAAAGGCCGCGTAGGCGTCGATATATTGCTTCATCACCTTCTGCATCGGTTCCTTGACCAGGTTGCCTTGATCGTCGAACGCATCGCCAACACCGACCAGATAGATTTCCGGCTGCCCCATGATCGGGCCGGTAATGCCGGGAAGAAGCTGCTTCAAGTTCATCGCGGCGTTGACGCCACCGAGCACGCCCGGGGAATTGCTGACGATGCCGATCGGCTTGCCGAGAAACGAGCTCTTGCCGTAAGGGCGCGATCCGACATCGATCGCGTTCTTCAGCACGCCCGGAATTGAGCGATTGTATTCGGGCGTGACGAACAGCACGCCATCGGACTTCTGCAGCTTTTCGCGGAACGCCAGCCAATCCTTCGGGGGTGCCGCTTCAAGGTCCTGGTTGAAAAACGAGATGTCGTGAAGGGTCGTGACGTCCAGCTTCAGCGTCTCCGGAGCAAGTCTGGAAAGCGCGTTGGCTATCTTGAGCGTATAGGCTTCCTTGCGAAGGCTGCCGACAATGACGACAATGTTGTACAGGGCGGCCATGGGATGTCCTTTGCTGGAACGGGGGCGAAAGCGGCTGCATTGATCTAGCCTCTGCGCAACAAAGATGCAAGTGCATCTATTTGCCGTTCACCCGGCAGGAATCGTTTATTCCGCGGCGCTCGCGCGCCGTTCCGACAGAACTTCTGCGTTGTGCTCACCCAGTTTCGGCGCATCGGAACGGGGATACGGGCGTACGCCATCGAACACGATGGGAAGGCCGACGACGTTGAGCTCGGTGCCCGGCAGGTTGCGCAGCAGGTCCGCCGCCTGGAGCTGTTCGGTCTGCGACAATTCCGGAATATCGTTGACCGGACTGCAGGGCACGCCGGCCTTCTCCAGTCCCGCCATCCATTCGGCGCGGCTGCGCGTCTTCAGCACCGGCTTCATCAGCTCGATCAGCGCATGGCGGTTCGCCGCGCGGTCGCGGACCTGCAGAAAGCGCCGATCGCCGGCCCATTCGGGGTGGCCGAGCACGGCCGCACATTTCACGAACAGCCGGTCGTTGCCCGCCGCGATGCAGATCGGACGATCCGACGTCTCGAACACCTGATACGGCACCAGCGTAAAACTGGCGCCGCCGAAACGTTGCGGCGGTTTTCCGGTATGGTTGTAACCGTTGAGCGGTCCCTCCACCCACGCCACGGCGCTGTCGAACAGCGCGGTGTCGATCACGCAGCCCTTGCCGCTTGCATGGCGCGCCTGCAACGCGCCGAGCGCGCCGATCACGCACCACTGCGCGGTGGCGCGGTCGTTGATCGCGGGCGCGCAGAAGGTCGGCGGATCGTCCGGCCGTCCGGTCAGCGACATCACGCCGCCGTAGGCCTGCAGCAGCGGATCGAAGCCCGGCGCGTTGCGTAACGGGCCGTTCTTGCCGAACGCCCACACCGAGCAATAGATCAGCCGCGGGTTCAGCGCGCACATGACATCCGGACCGATGCCGAGTTCGGCGACGATGCCGGCGCGCAGGTTCTGGATCAGGATGTCGGCCGACGACACCAGGGTTTTGAGCTTGGCCACGTCCTCGGGATTCTTGATATCGAGCGTGACCGATTTCTTGTTGCGATTCATCGAATGGAACAACATGGAGTCGCCGTCGATGAACGGCGGTCCCCACCCCCGCGCGTCGTCGCCGCCGTCGTGCTTTTCGATCTTGATCACCTCGGCGCCCATGTCGCCGAGGATCATGCCGGCCATCGGCCCGGCGACCGCCTGCCCGATTTCGATCACCCTAATGCCCGCGAGCGGCCCGTTCATGGCGTTGTCTCCTTAAGACGCTTCGGCCGCGCGTGTGCGCACCTCGTGCAATGCCAACCTCGATGCCATGCGACGATGTCAGGCACCCCTGCCCGGATCGATGAGGAATTTTTCACCGGTCGCGCGTTTGCTGTAGGCGGCGATATTTTCCAGTTGCAGTGCCTCCTGCAGCGACACCACTTTCGTGTAATGGCTGGCAAAGGTCGTCTTCAATTCCGAGGCGACGCGCTGACGCAGCTTCTGCCCTTCGGCCCGCCCGATCTTCATCAGGAACGGGAAAAGCAGCCAGCCGCCGACGCTCCAGGCCATGCCGAAATTTCGGACCAGTTCAGTCGGCCGCGTGTCAAGCGCGCCGTAGATATAGACCTGCTTGTGCGTGGACGATCCGTAGCGGCTGTAGACCTTGGCGGTCTTGTTGGCGGCCGCTTCCATGCCGGTCAGGATCTGTCCCGCCAGCCTGCCGCCGCCGATGGCGTCGAACGCGATGGTGGCGCCGGTTTCGACCAAGGCATTGGTCAGATCGTCCATGAAGCTGGGCGCTGTCGAATCCGCCACGTATTTCGCGCCGATCTTGCGCAGCAGGTCCCCCTGCCCGGCGCTGCGAACGATATTGACGAGATCGATGCCGTCCTTGATGCATATCTTGTTGAGCATCTGGCCGAGGTTTGATGCCGCCGCGGTGTGCACCAGGGCCTTATGACCTTCGCGCCGCATGGTCTCGGTCATTCCGAGCGCGGTCAGCGGATTGACGAACCACGACGCGCCATCGGCCGCGGTCGTACCCGCGGGAAGCTCCTGACAATCGGAAACATTGATACAGCGATACTGCGCATACATCGCGCCCCCGATCATCGACACCGTCTTGCCCATCAACGCCTTGGCGGGCTCCGACGAGCCGGTTTTGATCACCACGCCGGCGCCTTCGTTACCGACCGGCATCGATTCATCGAGCCGTCCCGCCATTGCCCGCATTGCCGCCTCCGGCACCTTCGCCGTGACGACCGGCGCGTCCTTGGTTCCGGACAGCCTGGCTGTGCTGAGATCGGCGGCGCCGGTCAGGAGACCAAGATCGGAAGGATTGATCGGTGAGGCCTCGACACGGACGACGACTTCATTCTCTTTAGGCTCGGGGATCGAAACCTGCGCCAGCGATATTTCCAGTTCGCCGCTCTTCTTGATGAGCGAACGAAGCTCCAGTCCGGTCTTGCTGTCGGCACTCATCTCCAGCTCCCTGTTATCTTTCTTGAATTCAGAACGTTTCGCGATCCTACGCCAGCGCCTTCAGCACCGCCCTGCCCGCGTATTTCCCTTCGCTTCCGAGTTCCTGCTCGATGCGGAGCAATTGATTGTATTTCGCGGTCCGGTCGGAGCGCGCCAGCGAGCCGGTTTTGATCTGTCCGCAATTGGTGGCGACCGCGAGATCGGCGATGGTGGAATCCTCTGTCTCGCCGGAGCGGTGCGACATCACCGCGGTATAGCCGGCCTTGAACGCCATCTCGACCGCCGCGAGCGTCTCCGTCAGCGTGCCGATCTGGTTGACCTTGACGAGGATGGAGTTGGCGCGGCCGTGCTTGATGCCGTCGGCGAGCCGCGTCACGTTGGTGACGAACAGGTCGTCTCCGACCAGCTGGCACTTGCCGCCGATCAACCCGGTCAGTTCCTTCCAGCCGTCCATGTCATCCTCGGACATGCCATCTTCAATGGAAACGATCGGATAGTGCGATGCGAGATCGGCGAGATACCTTGCTTGTTCCGAACCGCTGCGGGTCTTGTTCTCGCCGCCATAGACGTAATTGCCGTCCTTGAAGAATTCGGTCGCGGCGCAGTCCAGCGCCAGCATCACGTCGTGGCCCGCCTTATAGCCCGCCTTGCCGATCGCGCCCATGACGAATTCAAGTGCGGCGTCGGCCGACGGCAGATTCGGCGCGAAGCCGCCTTCGTCGCCGACATTGGTGTTGTGCCCGGCTTTCTTCAATTCGCCTCGCAGGGTGTGAAAGATTTCCGATCCGCAACGCAACGCTTCTGCGAAAGTCGCGGCGCCGACCGGCATGATCATGAATTCCTGGAAATCGATCGGATTGTCAGCATGCATGCCGCCATTGATGATGTTCATCATCGGTACCGGCAGCGTCCGCGCCGAGGTGCCGCCGACATAGCGGTAAAGCGGCATGTCGAAGGATTCCGCCGCCGCCCTCGCCACCGCCAGCGAGACGCCGAGGATGGCGTTGGCGCCGAGCCGGCTCTTGTTCGGTGTGCCGTCGAGTCCAACCATGGTCTGGTCGATCAGGACCTGGTGTTCGGCATCCATGCCGCCCAGCGCGTCGAACAGTTCATCGTTGACGGCGTCGACCGCCTTGCGCACACCCTTGCCGAGGTAGCGCGCCTTGTCCCCGTCGCGCAGCTCCACCGCTTCATGGGCGCCCGTCGATGCCCCCGACGGCACCGCGGCGCGGCCGAGCGACCCATCCTCCAGCACGACATCGACTTCGACCGTAGGATTGCCGCGGCTGTCGAGAATTTCGCGGCCGATGATGTCGACGATGGCTGTCATTAGGAGCCTCTTGGAATGCAATGGGGGAAGTTTGACGGTGCTTCTATAGCAAGGGCTTCAGCGGGAAAAGGGCGCGTGACCTCAATGGCCCGATTGGCTAAGAAACCGGCAACGGAGATCACTATGTCTAAAAAGCCCCGCAAATCAAAATCCACGCCGAAATCGCCCGAACTCCAACTCGGCCGGGCCGTGGAGTGGCCGCGCTTCCCCGACGAAGCGCAGATCGACAGCGTCCCCAATCCGCAAACCAGCACCGATTATCTGGTGCGCTTTGCCGTGCCGGAATTCACCTCGATCTGCCCGGTCACCGGGCAGCCGGATTTTGCCCATCTGGTGATCGACTATGTGCCGGGGCAGCGGCTACTGGAGTCGAAATCCCTGAAGCTCTACGTTGCAAGCTTTCGCAATCATGGCGCGTTCCACGAGGATTGCACGGTATCGATCGGCAGGCGTCTTGCCGCCGAGATCAAACCGAAATGGTTGCGCATCGGCGGCTACTGGTATCCGCGCGGCGGCATTCCCATCGACGTGTTCTGGCAGACCGGCAAGCTGCCGAAGGATGTGTGGGCTCCGGACCAGGGCGTGCCGCCCTATCGCGGACGCGGATGAACAAGCCGCGCAGTGATCCGAGCCTCGTGCAGCGTTCTTCGCGCGCGCCGCGGAGCCTCGCAGCCACACGCCGAAGACGCCCGCTGCGCTGCGTCCGGGAAAGTCTTATGCGGCATCCGCAGGCCTGGTCTGACGCAGCAGCTTTGCGCACACCAAACCCAGCGCGATCATGATGGCGGCGCTGGTCAGAAGCGTCGGAATTTTGCCGAGGTATGCGAGGCCAAAGCCATAAGCGATCGGTCCGATGGTCTGGCCCATGAAGAAAAAGAAGGAATGCAGCGACAGCGCCGTGGCGCGGGCTTCGACGGACAGTTCGCTGGCAAACACCTGCAGGCATCCATGGATCATGTAGAACCCCCAGCCCATGAACAAAAGGCTCAGGGCCTGGATGGTCCAACCCGGACCGAATGCAATGACGGCAAGCTGCAACCCGACAAGGGTTGCTCCCGATATCATCATGCCCTTGACGCCGAGCCG
This sequence comes from uncultured Bradyrhizobium sp., assembly GCF_964252615.1. Taxonomy (NCBI): domain Bacteria; kingdom Pseudomonadati; phylum Pseudomonadota; class Alphaproteobacteria; order Hyphomicrobiales; family Nitrobacteraceae; genus Bradyrhizobium; species uncultured Bradyrhizobium sp. Next base: position 37,567 of record NZ_CAXUNQ010000035.1, on the reverse strand, counting down.
CGGCAGGAAGCGTGACACGCTCATGGTGTAGAACAGGCCGCCGACGGCGAACCCGGCAATGACGACGCCCGCGATCGACAGGCTGGTTACACCAAGCTCAAACAGAAATGCCGCAATGAATGGAAACAATCCGAGCACGCAGCAGCCCTCGATGAAAACCGCCGAATAGGAAACCGGGGCGTTTGGATTCGCGAAGATGGTCCGGTAGCCATGTTTGAGCGCGGAGAAATTCGTCCGTGGCGCCTGCGTCAGAGCCGCGCCTTTGAAGCCGATGGCCACTGCGACCGATGCTGCGATCACCAACACGCCGAGTACAGCAAGCACCCCCCGCCAGCCCAGAAAATCGCCGATCAGACCGGAGGCGGAAGCGCCCAGCAGGTTGCCGGTCATGGCGCCGGCGAGCGTGCGTCCGATCGCGACCTGACGCTTGTCGGGTGCGACCAGATCGCTGGTAAGCCCCAGCGCAATCGGAAACACCCCGCCGGAGCCGATGCCGGCGAGGATGCGGGTGGCGAACAGCATCGGAAACGAGGCCGATAGCGCGCCGAGGATGCTGGCAAGGCCGAGCAGCACGAGGCAAATAATCATCAACCGCGCTTTGCCGAACAGATCGGCCGCCGCTCCCAGCACCGGCTGCACGATGGCGAAGGTGAACGCGAACACCGCCGCGAAACTCGCCGCGGCGGCGATGCTTACCGCAAAGTCTTCGGCGACATGCGGCAGTACCGGATCCAGCGCCCGCGCCGACAGGCTCGCGGCGAAGGTAGCCAGCGCGATGATATTCAGAAGCGGCGGCATTAGAGCATGATCCCAAAAAGTGGATACCGGTTTTTGGACATGATCATGCTCAACTAAAAAACGGCTTCATGCGGCGGTCCTGCCCGCCGGCATCAAGGCGCCGCCTGCTTTGCAAGCGCGTCGAACCCCATCAGGATGCGCAGCAGAGCTTCGAACTCGCGCAGCGGCACCATGTTGGGGCCGTCGCATGGCGCGGAATCCGGATCGGGATGGGTTTCGATGAACACGCCGGCGACGCCGACCGCGACCGCGGCACGCGCCAGCACGGGGACGAATTCGCGTTCGCCGCCGGATGACGCACCTTTACCACCAGGTTGCTGCACCGAATGGGTGGCGTCGAAAATGACCGGCGCGCCGGTGCTGCGGGCGAGGATCGGCAGCGCGCGCATGTCCGATACCAGGGTGTTGTAGCCGAACGAGGCCCCGCGTTCGGTCACCAGCACGTTGCGATTACCGGCGCCGGTAATCTTGGCTACGACGTTCGCCATGTCCCAAGGTGCCAGGAACTGCCCCTTTTTGACGTTGACGGCCTTGCCGGTCGCCGCCGCCGCCAGCAGCAGATCGGTCTGACGGCACAGAAAGGCCGGGATCTGCAGCACATCGACGGCCTGCGCGACCTCGCCGCATTGCGCGGCCTCGTGCACGTCGGTGAGCACCGGCATTCCCAGCGAGGAACGAATTTCCGCAAAGATCGGCAGCGCCTCAGCAAGGCCGATGCCGCGCGCCGCGGAGGCGCTGGTGCGGTTGGCCTTGTCGAATGACGTCTTGTAAACGATGCCGATCTTCAACCGCCCCGCGATTTCCTTCAGCGCCGATGCCGTCTCAAGCGCGTGCGCCCGGCTTTCCAGTTGGCACGGACCGGCAATGACCGAGATCGGCAGGCCATTGCCGAATTTTACCGGACCTAAGGCGACGACCGGCGCGGCCTGGTGAGCATTGTTCAATGCGGGTTTCCTGACTTGCGCATCACTTTACCGATGAGAACGCGGTCGGAACCAGCAACTGACTGACGATATTGCCGACGATCTGACCGTCCTCTTCGGTCTTGGCGCGCGCGGCGATCCAGTCGGGGTCGCTCTGGAACGCGTTCCATTTCGTCTCGCGATCGGCGAGCGATTCCCATGCCAGCATGTAGGTCAGTTCCTGATTGGATTCCCCGATCAGCGTCGTGAAGAACCCGGCTTGCTTAATGCCGTGCTTCTCCCAAAGTTTCAGCGTCGTGTTCTCGAAGCGCTTCAGCAGTGCTGGCAGCCGCCCCGGCACGCAGCGATAGACGCGCATCTCGTAGATCATCGATTTCCTCCGTTTCTTGCGCCGCGGTTATAGCGGGTGAACGAAGGGATGTCTTGATTGTATCTCGCGGGTTTCGCGATACAAATCGGTCGGAGCGCGGTCTACGCACAATCTCGGCGAGATAATCCGCATTATACAAGCTGCGGTGAATTACTCACGTGCCGGAATATCCCCGCCCGCCATGCCGGCTATCTCCAGTATCCGGCGGCCATGGCGCTCGACTTCGTCGATCGACGTCTGGATTTCCCGCCTGAACGTTTCGTCGGCGGCAGTCTCCGGGCCGTGCGCGGCGCCGCAATGCGGGCAAGCGCGCTCCGCCGCATAGATGTATTCGTCGCAGGACCGGCACAGAACGAGGCGCCCGCGCTTGCGCCGCTTGTCGTCAAGCCCCAGGGAACGCGGCGCACGCGATCCGTCGGCACGTTCAAGCCGGACTTCGAAACGGCCGACGGCGAACGGCTGGTCCGGCGCTTCCGCGACTTTTACGATTCGCTCCCGCAACCCACGTTTGGCGAGCGTAGTTGCACGGTAATAGCAATAAGGATTGTCGCCGCGCTTGCTCTCTAGGACATGCGAGACCCAGGTGCAGCCGCCCTGGCAGGTGTTCCAGTAGTAACAGGAGCCGCAGAAGCTGCGGCCGCGATTGCCGTCACGCCGAACCGTCCGGCTTTCGAGATTGCGCAGCGCGTCCTCGATTGGCGTCGACCGGGTTCCACCCGCGGAATAATGCGATTTGGGCAACGACGGGCAGCTCTTGATGGTCCCGTCGGCCTCGAGGCCGAGCGTTGTCTCCCCGGCGTTGCAGCCGGTCCAGTGTTCGATGTTGCTGGTCAGCGAACGCCAATGGGGTTCATGGCGTCCGAAATATCCGATGCTGTTGCCCGGCAGCAGGCGAAAGCCGATGTCGCGGCCTTTGTGATAGAGACGCGCGAGGCAATCGACGACTTCGATGATCTGGTGGGGCTGCAAGAGCAATGCGGCGTTGTCGACCGCGTTACCCATTGCGACAGTCAATTGCACCTGCCAGGAACGGGCGCCGGCCGCGACGATTTCGTCGAATATCTGCGGCAGCTGGGGCATCGACAGCGCATTGATCTGCGTGTTGACGCCAGGCTCGATGCCGACGGCGCGAATGTTCTCGATGGCGCGGATCGCCTGATCGTGGCTGCCCGACACCCCTCTCAGAGAATCGTGGAGATCACGGAGGCCGTCGACCGACACGCCGATGGCGCGCACCCCTGCGGCATAAGCCGCCGCAATCCGCTCTTTGGTCAGGCCGCGGGCGCCGGTCTGCACGCTGCACAAAATGCCAAGCCGGGCGATTTCCGCAGCGATCTCCAGCCAGTCCCGGCGCAGGTAGGCCTCGCCGCCGATCAGCGTGATTTCCCGGGTCCCCGCCGCCGCAAGCTGACGAACGACGTCGATGCATTCTGCCGTCGACAACTCGTTCGCGCGCCGCTTTCCGGCCCGCGATCCGCAGTGACCGCATTTCAGGTTGCAGGCGAGCGTGATTTCCCAGACGACGTGGACAGGCACGTGCAGGCGCCGATCCTGTACAGTCCGCAAACGTTGCGGCGTTGCCTGCCGCTCGCCGTTCACCTGCGCGATCGACATCGGCGCGTCACCCGCAACCGCGCGTCATTTCTTTTTCGACTTCGCCGTCTTCTTGGTCGCAGCGCGCTCGCGCGCCTTGATTTCTTTTTCCAATTTGCCAAGTGCCCCTTTAAGGTCGCCTTGCGCTTTGAGAACGGAGTACGCGTGATCGCGCAGCACCTTGAGATCTTCAAGTTTGGTTCGTGCATTTTCCAGGGCGGTAATAATGGCCGTGCCGTAGGCAACGAGAGTCATGATCAACTCCAAATAATTTTTAGGTTGCACCGGTTCAATACGTTCTCATAAGTTCCGATGCATGTCCAGCGCACGCCGCCCGGCCGCAGCAATCGTCCGAAATTTCCACGAGGGAACGGCGGATGTCACGGAGTCGAGTCTTGAACGCGCGTTGCGCGTCGTACCTGGCAACGAAAAGCAGGCCGGTGAATTGCCTGCGCTGCTGCATCGTTTCGGCAACCAGAATTTTACATTCGAGGCCACGTCATTTCATGAGGCCCGCGAGATTTTCCGCGCCATCGACCCGCGGCCGGATCAACTGTTCTGCGATGCCGGCGCGGGATACGGCCATGTGGTGTTTTACGGCGCCTGCATCCTGTCCTGCCGCCTGCGCGCCATCGAAATTCTACCGGTCCGATGCGCCGCGATGCTGCGAACCACGCGGCGCCTCGGCCTGACCAATGTCGATGTCATCCAGGGCGACGCGCTGACGCAAAACTACGATGACGTGTCGTATCTGCTGCTGAACAGCCCGTTTTTCCCGGATGCCGCCGCACAATTCATCGACAGGCTCAGGAAGCCGCGCAACCGGGCAATGACCGTGATCGCGATGAACACCATCGTCGATACGCTGCGCGCCGACAGCGCCTTTACTGAAATCGACGTCGAGGTCGATATTCCGAACTATCGCTTCGGCATATTTCGTTCAAAGCCGGGAAAGCCCGTCCGACCACGATAGCCCCCGCCGCCATCCTTCGACCGAGTCGCGGAATTTGACCGGTCCCGACCCCGGCTGCCTTGGCGCGGACATCGATATCGTACATACTGCACCTTTCGACTGTATCTTACTTTACGCAATTTCAGCGGCGGAACGGACGCTTCGTCGTAATATCGATAGGAGACGCAGCCATGGATAGCGTGCTGGACGCCGAACCCAATTTCGCCAGTCTCTCGATCAAGGACCTGCTTGAGGCGCGCGATCTCTACCATTTCCACCTCCTCAACAAGGCCAATGTGGTCGGGACGGCCATCGGGCTTTATCTGATCCGGCATGATGAAGACTGGCCGAGGGCAAAGGGTGAAGGGGGCAAACCTTTAAAAAAGAAGATCACGACCGAACGTACACTGGGCAACTCCGAAGTCCGTGACTACTCGTGGCCGTGCGTGATCGCGTTCGTTCGCCAATGGCTTCCCGAAACGGCTTTTGCGGGCGGCGATGGCCGCCACCCGACGGACATGGTGCCAAAGCGGCTCTATATGCCCGATGGCCGCGCCGTTCCGGTTTGCGTGGTAAAGGTCGAAGAGGTCGCGGACAATCCCGCCGATCGCTCACTGGTCGGCCGTTGGCCGATGAGCTGGCTCGGCGGCGGTCTTCCCATTCTGACCACCGTGCAGGGCGCCGCACGTCAGGCGACGGCGGGCTGCCTGGTCTCGGACGGTCACCTCACCTACGTGCTGACGGCGCGGCACGCCTGCGGCGAACCGGGAACACCGATCTTCAGCCGTCTTCGCGGCGGCGAACTTCGCATCGGCGAGAGTTCTCCGAAACAGCTCACGAGGCTGCCGTTCTCGACCGTTTATCCCGCCTTCCCGCAACGGCAATCCTACCTCAACCTCGATGTAGGCCTCGTGCGCGTCGATGACGTCGAGCAATGGTCCAGCAACGTTTACGGACTGCCGGCGGTCGGGCATCTCGCCGACATCTACGAACAGAACCTGACGATGAAACTGATCGATCAGCCGGTCTGGGCGTTCGGAGCCGCGAGCGGTCTACTCGGGGGCACCATCAAGGCATTGTTCTATCGTTATCGCTCGGTGGGAGGGTATGACTATGTAGGGGATTTCCTGATCGCGCCCAACGGCACCACGGCGAATACGCGCCACGGCGATTCCGGCGCGATATGGCATCTCGACGTCACAAAGGACGAGCCCAAAGAGCCGAAGAAGCCGCTCGCGCAACGCGATCTGCGTCCGCTGGCGATCGAGTGGGGCGGCCAGGTTTTCGGCGACGGCAAAGAGCGGTCGAATTTCGCCGTCGCCACCAGCCTCAGCAATGTCTGCAAGCTGCTCGATGTCGAACTGGTGACGGATCTTGACCGCGGCGTGCAGGGTTATTGGGGCCGCGTCGGGCACTACAGTATCGCAGCCTTTGCCGCGGGCCTTCTCGGAACCGGCCCGGTTGCCGATTTGATGAAGAAGAATCTGACGAATCTCAGTTTCGAACTCGACACGATCCGCGACGAGAACCTCGACGATCTCATCAAACAGGCGCATGCGGACGAAGGTTTCATCCCGCTCGCCGACGTCCCGGACGAAGTCTGGAAGCAGTTCAAAAGCCACACCGGCGGGCGCGATATCGCCTTCTCCGGCCCCGGCCGGAGCACCGGACCGGAGCATCCCCAGCACTACGCCGATATCGACATTCCCTATCAGCCCGCAAGCCATCCCGGTCCAAAAGGACAGACGTTGCGCGACCTCTGCCTGGCGAACGACGCGTTTTTGTCGATCGAGGCGTGGGATACCTACTACGCCGACATCGCCGAGCAGGATGACACCGGCAAGAAGCGCAGCAAGTTCAACGAAGGCATTCTGCCGTTCCGGGTCTGGCAGTTCTTCGATGCGATGGCGCAATTTGCGCGCGACAAGGATACTGCGCGTTTCGTGGCCGCCGCCGGCATCGTGGCGCATTATGTCGGCGATGCCTGCCAGCCGCTGCACGGATCGATGTTCGCCGACGGCGACCCCACCCGCACGGTGCAGAAGCACCATCCGCAGACCGGCAAGGTCGAGACGGTCATTTTCGGCAAGGGCGTACATTCCGCCTATGAGACCAAGATGCTGGATCGGCACAAGCGTGACCTGCTCAAGGCCGTCAGGAAGGCCCTGCCCGACGGCGCACACGGATTGCCGCTCGTTACCAGCGGCTTCGAGGCGGCAAAGGCGATCATCAGGCTGATGGATGCGACTGCGACGAAGATTCCGCCGATCGACCTGTGCGAATTCTTCCAAAGCCACGGTGCCAACAACAACGTCGCGACCCTGGACGCGATGTGGGAAGAATTCGGCGACGCGACCGCGGACGTCATCGCCCTTGGCGTCCGGTATCTGTCCATGATCTGGCAGTCGGCCTGGGAGACCGGCCACGGCAATACCATCCCGAAAAGCAAGATCGCGGCGATCGATCCCGATATCCTGAGCGGCTTCTACAATGACCAGGACGATCCGTTCCTGCCGTCGCTGGCGATCGATGAAATCGACGCCGTGCTGAAGAAATAGCTGCGGCGGGCGTCACACCAGCCGCGACTGCACCATAGCCGCCTGCACGAAGGAGGCGAACAGCGGATGCGGCTCGAACGGGCGCGACTTCAGCTCGGGATGGAACTGGACGCCGATGAACCAGGGGTGATCCTCGTATTCGACGATTTCCGGCAGCACGCCGTCCGGCGAAGAGCCGGAGAACCGCAGCCCGTGCTGTTCGAGGCGGTCCTTGTAGGCGGTATTGACCTCGTAGCGGTGGCGGTGGCGCTCCGAGATTTCGATGGCACCGCCATACACTTCGGACACCCGGCTGCCGCGCCGCAACGCCGCGGGATAGGCGCCGAGGCGCATGGTGCCGCCGAGATTGCCGGCTTTCGACCGCTTCTCCAGTTCATTGCCGCGCAGCCATTCGGTCATCAGACCGACCAGCGGCTCCGGCGTCGGCCCGAACTCGGTCGAATTGGCGTCCTCGATGCCGGCCAGGTTGCGCGCCGCCTCGATCACCGCCATCTGCATCCCGAAACAGATCCCGAAATACGGCACGTCGCGCTCCCGCGCGAACTGCGCCGCCCGGATCTTGCCTTCGGCGCCGCGCTGGCCGAACCCGCCGGGCACCAGGATGCCGTTGACGTGCTCGAGGAACGGCGCCGGATCCTCGTTTTCGAACACCTCGCTCTCGATCCAGTCGAGATTGACCTTCACCTTGTTGGCGATGCCGCCATGGCTCAGCGCCTCGATCAGCGATTTGTAGGCATCCTTCATGCCGGTGTATTTGCCGACGATGGCGATAGTGACGGCGCCTTCCGGGTTCCGCACCCTCTCGTTCACCGTGTGCCAGGTTTCCAGCGCAGGAGGGCGGCCCGAGGGAACGCCGAACGCCGCCAATACCTCGTCGTCGAGGCCTGCGGCGTGATAGGCCTCCGGCACGGCGTAGATGTTGTCGACGTCGCGGGCCTCGATCACCGCACTCTCACGCACATTGCAGAACAGGCCGAGCTTGCGGCGTTCTTCCTTCGGAATCGACCGGTCGGTGCGGCACAGCAGGATGTCGGGCTGGATGCCGATCGAGCGCAGTTCCTTGACCGAATGCTGGGTCGGTTTTGTCTTCAACTCGCCGGCGCTGGGTATGTAGGGCAGCAGGGTCAGATGAACGTAAATGGCGTGGCCGCGCGGCAGGTCGTTCTTGATCTGGCGGATCGCCTCGAAGAACGGCAGACCCTCGATATCGCCGACGGTGCCGCCGATTTCGCATAGCACGAAGTCATAGCCGTCATTGCTGTCGAGGATGAAATCCTTGATGGCGTTGGTGACGTGCGGGATCACCTGGATGGTGGCGCCGAGATAGTCGCCGCGTCGCTCCTTGGTCAGGATGTCCTGATAGATCCGCCCCGTGGTGATGTTGTCGGCCTTGGTCGCAGGGCGCCCGGTGAAGCGCTCATAATGGCCAAGATCGAGGTCGGTTTCCGCACCGTCGTCGGTCACGAAGACCTCGCCGTGCTGGTACGGCGACATGGTTCCCGGATCGAGGTTGAGATAGGGGTCGAGCTTGCGCAGCCGGACCTTGTAGCCCCGCGCCTGCAGCAGGGCGCCGAGCGCCGCCGAAGCCAGACCTTTGCCGAGCGAGGAAACCACGCCGCCGGTGATGAATATGTACCGCGCCATGGGGCTTAACCTTTAAGGCCACCAACCCGATTCGCCAAAACGAATCGCGACCTGCGGTGCAGCAAACCGTTTCGCTGTGGGTGACGTGAAAAACAAAGTGGTGTCAGTCTCTTGATGGAGACTGCTGATGCAGTACGGCAGGCCCCGCCCTGCATGGCCGCACTGCTTTATTGCGACCGGGGCGCCTGCGGCCCGGCCGGCGCCTGCTGGTTCTGCTGGCGCTCGTCCGATTTCTTCAGCGAATCCAGGATACCGCCACCCGACGGCGGCGAAATCGGCGTCGCCGGGCCGGCTGGCTGCGACTGCGATGCCGGATCGCCGGGGATGATCGAGCTCGGCTTGCGGTCATAGCTTGCGAGCCACGACAACAACAGGCTGGTCAGGAAGAAGCCCACCGCAAGAACTGCCGTTGTGCGCGACAGCAGGTTGGCGGTGCCGCGACTAGACATGAAACCGCCGCCGCCGCCCATCCCGAGGCCGCCGCCTTCGGATTTCTGCAGCAGCACCGTCGCGATCAGGGTTGCGACGAGCATCAGGTGAACCACGATAACGACAGTCTGCATCTGAACCTTCCATCGCAAGCCCGCAGTGGCCGATGTAACGGCGGCGGGTCAGGCTTGCGGGGTTTGAAGTCGCGCGGTGTCTACACGATAGAACGGGGTATTGTCACCCCCGCACCGCACCGTCGTTAGTTAGGGGCAACCAGCCGCAATCGCAAGGAAATCGGCGGCTTTCAGGCTGGCGCCGCCGACCAGCGCGCCATTGACATTGGGCACCGCCATCAGTTCGGCTGCGTTCGAAGGTTTTACCGAGCCACCATACAGAATGCGTATCCTGCCGCCTTCGTCCTTAAACCGGATAGTGAGATTATCGCGTATAAGCTTATGAACTTGTTCAATGTCCCCTATGGTCGGAGTAAGACCCGTACCGATCGCCCAGACCGGCTCATACGCAACCACGAGGTTGGCCGCGGTGGCGCCATCCGGCAGCGAGCCGTTGAGCTGGCCGCTGCAGATGTCGAGCGTCTGTCCGGCGTCGCGATGCGCACGAGTTTCCCCGATGCAGACGATCGCCACCAATCCCGCCCGCCACGCCGCCTCCACCTTTTGCCGCACCAGCGCGTCGCTTTCCCCGTGATCGGCGCGGCGCTCGGAGTGGCCGACGATAACGGCGGTGGCGCCGAGATCTGCGAGCATTTCGGCCGAGAGATCGCCGGTATGGGCACCCGACGCCTTGGGATGGCAATCCTGTGCCCCGATCTGAATTCTGGACCCCACGGCCACGACTGCGAATGTCATGATCAGCGTCGCCGGCGGGCAGATCAGCAGATCGGCCTTGCGCCAGAGATCGCCTCGGCCAGCCATCATCTGTCCGAATTCGCCGGCCGATTCCTTGAGCCCGTTCATTTTCCAGTTGCCGGCAATCAACGGACGAATGGCGTCGGTCATGGTCAAGGTCCCGCGAGGCTGAGTTGGCCAGCGCTAGCAGAACGCAGCGGCCGGGACTAGACGCCGGGTCGGCGCTTTACCATCGTTAACCGCTTCAATTCGCCGCCCCGCTGAGGTTGCGACGGGAGGGTAGCCACTTTATGATGAGACTCAACTCGGTGACGCCCTGCCGCGGACCCCGCGGCCCGTCGCGAACCCGGTTCCCTCCTGCCAGATAAGTTGGACCCATGCTTCGAGGAATGCGCAAAGCCTCATCAAACTGGCTCGGCAAGATCATTATGGCGACCGTCATGGGCGTGCTGATCATCAGCTTCGGCGTCTGGGGCATCGCCGACATTTTCAAGGGGTTCGGCCAGTCGACGCTGGCCAAGATCGGGCGCACCGAAATTTCAACCGAGCAGTTCCGCCAGCTCTACACAGAGAAGCTGCAGCAGATCGGCCGCCAGTTCGGCCGTCCGCTGACCATGGATCAGGCGCGCGCTTTCGGCCTCGACCGTCAGGTGCTGCAACAGATCGTCGCCGAAGCCGCGCTTGACGACAACGCCCGCCAGCTCGGCCTCGGCCAGTCCGACGCCGAAACCATGCGGATGATCACCAGCGATCCGAACTTCAAGGGCGTCTCCGGTGCCTTCGATCCGGCCCGCTTCCAGGCGACGATCCGGCAGGCCGGCTATACCGAACAGCGCTATATCGCCGATCAGCGGCGGGTTTCGCTGCGCCGGCAGATCGCCAACACCATCACTGCGGGACTGGAGCCGCCGAAAACCCTGATCGATGCGCTGGTCAGGTTCCAGAACGAACAGCGCACCATCGATTACGTCAAGCTCGACACCGCCCAGGCCGGAACCATCGATCCGCCCTCGCCCGAGGCACTGGCCGGCTATTTTGAAGATCACAAGACCCAGTTCCGCGCGCCCGAATTCCGCAAACTATCCTTTGTCATGATCACGCCCGAGGAGATCGGCAAGTGGGCGACGGTGTCCGATGAGGATGCCAGGAAGATCTTCGAGGAGCGCCGCGACAAATTATCGACGCCGGAACGCCGTCAGGTTTCGCAGATGGTGTTTCCGAACATCGAGGAAGCGGCTGCCGCCCGCAACCGCATCGCGTCTGGGCTGTCGTACGACGATCTGGCCAAGGAACGCGGCCTCAATCCATCCGACATCGATCTCGGACTGGTCGCGAAATCTTCCATGATCGATTCCGCGATCGCCGACGCGGCATTTTCACTTGCTCCCGACGACGTCAGCCAACCCATTCAGGGCCGGTTCGGGGTCGCCCTCGTCAAGATCGGCAAGATCGAACCGGGTCTGCAGCCCGCTTACGAAAGCGTCGCCCCCAACCTGAAGCGCGAGATCGCGGGCGAACGCGCCCGCACCCAGGTCGCAAGCCTTCATGACAAGATGGAAGACGAGCGCGGCGGCGGCGCCAGCGTGATCGAAGCCGCCCAGAAACTTGGGCTTACTGCCGTCACGGTCGAAGCCTCCGACCGGTCCGGCCGCGCCCCGAACGGCCAGCCGGTCCCCGGCATCCCGCAGGGCCTCGCCGTCGTTACGCAAGCCTTTTCCAGCGACGTCGGCGTCGACAACGACCCGATCCAGTTCAATGGCGGATATGTCTGGTTCGACGTCCTCGGCATCACGCCGTCGCGCGAGCGCGGCATCGACGAGGTCAGGGACCAGGTCGAGGCGCGCTGGCGCAATGACCAGATCACCAGTCGGTTGCGCGCCAAAGCGACCGAGATGATTCAGAAGCTCGAGCAGGGCGGCAAGCTCGCCGATGAAGCCGCAGGCCTCGGATTGAAAGTCGACACCGCGGCCGGATTCAGGCGCGATGCCACCGTGCCAGGCCTGCCGGCCAGCGTGATCGAGGCGGCCTTCCGCACGCCGAAGGATTCGGCGGCGCAGTCCGCCGGTGCCGGCGGCGGCGACTGGATCGTGTTCCGCGTCACCGATGTGGCCGTGCCGGCGGTCGATCAGGCTTCCGACGAAATCAAGAAACTGAAGGAAACCCTGCTGCGGGGCTTGAGCGACGAACAGGTCGCCGAATACGTTACCAAGCTGGAATCACAGATCGGCACTACCATCAATCAGAGCGCCCTCGCCCAGGTCACCGGCGCGAATAATTGAGGTCCGGTCCTGTAGGACGGGTTGAGCCAACGGGCCACGCGAACGCGTGCCCGATGATAAACTCCGCGAAACCCATCTTGAGCGAAGGCGCGGAACGTGATGGGTATCGCTTCGATCAACCCATCCTATGAGTTCGAAAGCAATCGATGGACGACCTCAAGGCCCTGATCGGAAAAGTCGCCACCGGCGCGACGCTGTCGCGCGACGAGGCGGCATCGGCATTCGACAGCATGATGTCGGGCGAAGCCACGCCATCGCAGATGGGCGGCCTGCTGATGGCGCTGCGGGTGCGCGGCGAAACCGTCGATGAAATCACCGGCGCCGTGGCCGCGATGCGCGCCAAGATGCTGCGCGTCAGGGCCCCCGAGGGCGCCGTCGACGTGGTCGGCACCGGCGGCGACGGCTCCGGCTCGGTCAATGTCTCGACCTGCGCCTCGTTCATCGTGGCAGGCTGCGGCGTGCCGGTGGCCAAACACGGCAACCGCGCGCTGTCGTCGCGCTCCGGTGCGGCCGACGTGCTGTCCGCGCTCGGCGTCAAGATCGACATCGCGCCCGACCATGTCGGCCGCTGCGTCACTGAGGCCGGGATCGGATTCATGTTCGCGCCGTCGCATCATCCGGCGATGAAGAACGTCGGCCCGACGCGTGTGGAGCTTGCCACGCGAACCATCTTCAATCTGCTGGGTCCGCTGTCCAATCCGGCCGGCGTCAGGCGGCAGATGATCGGGGTGTTCTCGCGGCAGTGGGTGCAGCCGCTGGCACAGGTGCTGAAGAATCTCGGCGCCGAATCGATCTGGGTGGTGCATGGCTCCGACGGACTGGACGAGATCACCCTGACCGGCCCGACCTTCGTCGCCGCGCTGGAGAACGGCAATATCCGCACCTTCGAAGTGACGCCGGAAGACGCCGGGCTCAACCGCGTTGGCGGCGATGCGTTGAAGGGGGGCGACGCGGCGGCGAATGCCGTCGCACTGCGGGCCGTGCTCGACGGCAAAGCGGGCGCATTTCGGGAGGTCGCGCTGCTTAATGCGGCGGCCGCATTGATCGTCGCCGGCAAAGCCAGGGATTTGAGGGAAGGCGTCGCGCTTGGCTTGACATCGCTCGATAGCGGCGCCGCCGCGGCCAAGCTGAAGCATCTCGTCGCGGTTTCCAACGGTTGAACGCGGGATCCGAATGTCCGATATCCTGACCAAGATCGAAGCGTATAAGCGCGAGGAGATCGCCGCCGCCAAGGGCGCGCATCCGATCGCCAGCGTCGAAGCGCGGGCGAAGACGGCACCGGCGCCGCGCGGTTTTGTGCGGGCGATCCGGGAAAAACTCGCGCATGGCGATTACGCGCTGATCGCCGAAATCAAAAAGGCCTCGCCATCGAAAGGCCTGATCCGCGCCGATTTCGATCCGCCCGCGTTGGCGCTGGCCTACGAAACCGGCGGCGCGGCCTGCCTGTCCGTGCTCACCGACACGCCGTCGTTCCGGGGTCACCTCGACTTCATGGTCGCCGCGCGCGCCGCTACGTCGTTGCCGGTGCTGCGCAAGGATTTCATGTACGACACCTACCAGGTGGTCGAGGCCCGCGCTTATGGGGCGGATTGCATCCTGATCATCATGGCGGCGCTCGATGATGCCGCGGCCCGAGACATCGAGGATGCCGCGCTGGCGCACGGGATGGATGTTTTGCTCGAGGTTCATAACCGTGAGGAATTGGATCGCGCGCTAAAACTCCGCTCGACGATGATCGGCGTCAACAATCGCAACCTGCGCACATTTGAAACCACGCTTGCCACCAGCGAGGCACTGGCGCCGCTGATTCCGAACGACCGCCTGATGGTCGGCGAAAGCGGCATCTTCGCGCCGGCGGACCTGGCGCGCCTGGCCCGCGCGGGCATGTCGACCTTCCTGGTCGGCGAAAGCCTGATGCGGCAGGCGGACGTCGCGGCGGCGACCCGCGCTTTGCTGACCCGCGACGACGTTCACCGCGCCACCGGGACGCGGTAATCATGGCCGGCAAGGGATCAAGACGCACCGCGAAAGACCGGCCCGCCCTCACCCATATCGATGCCGCGGGCGAAGCGCGGATGGTCGACGTATCGTCCAAGCCCGCTACCGAACGCGCGGCCATCGCCGAGGGCCGCGTCGTCATGAGCAGGACGACCCTCGACCTGATCGTTTCAGGCAACGCCAAAAAAGGCGACGTGCTCGGCACCGCCCGGATTGCCGGCATCATGGCGGCAAAGCGGACCCCCGATCTTATTCCGCTATGCCATCCTTTGGCGCTGTCGAAAGTGACCCTCGACATCGCGCCCGACGGCAAGCTGCCCGGCTGCATCGTCCGCGCCACGGTAAAGGTGAACGGGGCGACCGGCGTTGAAATGGAAGCACTGACCGCGGTATCGATCGCGTGTCTCACCATCTACGACATGATCAAGGCCGTGGAGCGCGGGGCGCGCATCGAAGGTATTCATCTGGTCGAGAAGAAGGGCGGCAAGTCCGGGCATTATCGCGTTAGGGATTGATCCATGAAAATAAAGAAGGTTGGAAAAGCCATGTCGAAGTCCACACCTCTCGCTGCGGTGACCGTGATCGTGCTGCTCGCCGCCGCAACGCCGCCGGCATCGGCACAGGCGGCAAACACCGAACCCGGTTATTGCGCCCAGTTCTATCCGAACTCCGATTGCAACAGCGTCGGCCCCGCAACGCCTGAAAGCAACAAGACGCAGGGTGATCCCATCGAGAATGATGCGAGCGAGGCGGCATCAGCCGCCCCGCCGGTGAAGCCTGCCAAACCCCGCAAACAAGCGCACCGTTCCGATGCTATTGCGGCTGGCGCCAAGGCGCCGAAGACCGATGCCGCGAAATGATCGCGGGCGTCGACATCACGCCAGTTCGCAATTCTTATGCGTATATGGATGACAAAGCGTCGTACTGCGCGCAACGTTATCGTTTGTACGACCCGGCGTCGGGCACTTATCTTGGCCGCGATGGCCGGCGCCATGGGTGCCAGTGACGGCATGACCTGATCGAAGGAAAAGGCGGTCTGCAGATCGCCATTTCCTCATCGCGGGGAGCGGGCAACCGCTCTGCCATCAGTTGGACTGCTTCGCTCCGGCAATGACGGCGGAGCCGTCGAGCCCATTCTGCCACGTCGAAGGTTGTGTCCCAAAACCGCGCTTGGCGCGGGTGCCGAGCCAGTATCCGAACTGCGGCGGTACGTTGCGGAACGGACCTTCGACGCCCAGCTTCAGCGCCGCGTCCATCGGCCAGTTCGGATTATTGAGAATCTCGCGCCCCACCGCGATCAAGTCGGCCTGCCCGTCGCGCAGGATCTGCTCGGCCTGGTCGCCATGGATGATCAGGCCGACCGCCATGGTCATGATGCCGGCATGGCGCCGGACGTATTCCGACAGCGGCACCTGATAGCTGTATTTGATTTCCTTGCCCAGGATCGGCGCGACGTCGGTGATGCCGCCGGACGAGCAGTCGATGACATCGACGCCTTTGGTTTTCAGGATTGCGGCGAGCCGCGCGCTCTGCTCAGGACCCCACCCCGCATTGTCCTCCACCGACAGCCGCACAAACAACGGCTTGTCACCGGGCCACCAGGCGCGCACGGCTTCCGTTATTTCAATGAGAAAGCGCATCCGGTTGATTTCGGAGCCGCCATATCCGTCGGTGCGCTGATTGGAGCGCTCCGACAAAAATTCATGCACGAGATAACCGTGGGCGCCGTGCAGCTCCAGCACCTCGAAGCCGGCTTCGTGGGCGCGCCTGGCGGCGTTGCCCCAGGCTTGCACCAGATCTTTCACCTCGCCGCGCTCCATCGCGCGGGGGACCGGCCACTTTTCGCTGTGAGCGATCGCGCTCGGCGCAACCGGCGTCCAGGCGTCCCAGTCGTCGATGTCAGGCGTTCGCTGCAACGGCCGGTCGCCCTCCCACGGCCGGGTGGCGCGCGCCTTACGGCCGGAGTGACCGAGCTGAATTCCCGCCACCGCCTTTTGCTGCTTGATGAATCCGGCGAGGCGGCTCAGCGGCTCGATAAATGCATCGTCCCAGATGCCGAGATCGCCGACGGTACCGCAGCCGCGCCGCTCCACCTTCGTGGACTCGACAACGACAAGCCCCGCGCCGCCGGCCGCGAATTTGCCGGCATTCATCAGGTGCCAGTCGGTCGGAAAACCCTTTACTGCAGAATACTGATGCATCGGCGGCACCACGATGCGGTTGCGCAGCTCGACGCCGCGTATCGTAAATGGCGAAAACAGCAACACGTCGCTCATGTCCATCTCTGGCAGACCTGGTGATCGCGGCATTCCGAGCCGAACGGGGCGCGATTGATACCGCGAATGTCGCAGCATTCCCATAGCAGATCAACGGCTTGCGGTTATTGCGGTCACTGGATTTGACGGTAGCTGTTAGAATAGTTCGCAGGTTTTTCATTGCATCGGTTGAAAGGCACATGCGGAAATATTGATCGCCCCGGTTGCACGATGTAGCATGGTGCCTTCTGCAACGGATGCGCCGGCCGAAGCGCGGCCTACAGTTGCCGCAGCGGAACGGCGCTGCTCTTACCAACAATGGATTTTTCAAATGAAATACGAAATCCTACCTGACGACACCGTCGACCAGAACGGCGTGGTATTGCACCGGATCAGACGCATAGCGGACGGGGCGCTCGGCGGTTACGTCCAGAGCGAAGCCAATCTGGACCAGGCGGGGTCATGCTGGCTGCTCGACCAGTCCCGGGCCTACGGCACGGCCACCATCAAGGACAATGCGCAGGTCTCTGGTACGGTGTACGACAGCGCCGCTGTCTCCGGTAACGCGGTGGTCACCGGACGGGTTTTTGGCCAGGGCAAGGTCATGGACAACGCAGTCATCCGCGGACAAGTCTATGAGAATGCAACCGTGAAGGATTTCGGCACCATCTACGGCGAGGCGTATGGCAACGCCGTTGTCGAGGATCACGCCATCGTCTTCGGCACGATCTCCGGCAACGCAGTAGCGAGCGGCCATCAAATCATTTTCGGTGCCAAGCACTGATCGGATCTGGTTCGGCGGACGCCGTTAACGTTGTCTGGCGCAGCGAGGGTTCTTGTCCGACCGCCGGTTCTCGCGCATACCGAGGCAATGCCCGCGCCCTTGCTTTCTCCCGGCTCTGCCGATGCGCTGCTGTTCGATCTCGGCCGCGTCGTGATCGACATCGATTTCGGCCGCGCCCTTGCCTGCTGGGCCGGCCATGCCGGCTGCGCGTCCGCGCGCCTGATCGAGCGCTTTTCGCCTGACGAGGCCTACAAGTGTCACGAGCGCGGCGAGAGTTCGGACACCGAATTCTTCGCCGCCTTGCGCGCCTCGCTCGGTATCGACATCACCGACGCGCAGTTTCTCGAAGGCTGGAACGCGATCTTCGCCGGCGAAATGCCCGACATCGCGCCGCTGCTGGCGCGGGCGGCGCGGCACCTGCCGCTCTACGCCTTTTCCAACACCAATCGCGCCCATGAGGCGCATTTTACACGCCGATACGCGGAAGTCCTCGGCCATTTCCGAAAGTTGTTCTTGTCCTCGACCATCGGGGTCCGGAAACCGGACCCCGATGCCTATGATCGTGTGGTGAAGGAGATTGGCGTGCCTGCGTCACGCATTGTGTTTTTCGATGATCTCGCAGAAAACATCGAGGGCGCGCGGGCGCGCGGGTTGGCCGTCGTTCATGTCGGATCAACCCGCGACGTGGCGGACGCGCTGGCCGCGCTGGGAATTTAGGAGATTTTGGTGGCACTGATGCCGGTGGCCGACGCGCTGTCAGCGGTTCTCGCGGGTGCCGAGGCTCTATCCCAGGAGATGGTCGCGCTCGATGCGGCGCATCACCGCGTGCTCGCACGCGACATCGCCGCACGAAGGACCCAGCCGCCGCAGGCGATGTCCGCGATGGACGGCTATGCGGTGCGTTCAGCCGACGCCTCAACGGTCGCCGCACGGCTGCGGGTGATAGGCGAGGTCGCCGCGGGCCGACCGTTCGAAGCGGCGTTGCACGCAGGAGAAGCGGTACGGATTTTCACTGGCGGGGTGATCCCGCAAGGCGCCGACGCCGTGGTGATCCAGGAAGATACGGTACGCGACGGCCCCATCATCTCCCTCACCGAACCGGCGGTCATGGGGCGGCATATCCGCCCGGCCGGCGTCGATTTCTGCGAAGGAGACGTGTTGCTGCGTGCCGGCCGCCGCCTCACCGACCGCGACCTGTCGCTGGCGGCAAGCATGAATTATCCGCAACTCGGCGTGCGACGCCGGCCCAAGGTCGCCGTGCTCGCCACCGGCGATGAATTGGTGATGCCGGGTTCGACGCCCGGCCCCGGCCAGATCGTATATTCGAACGGCTATGCGCTGCGGGCGCTGGCCCGCGCCGAGGATGCCGACACTGCCGACCTCGGCATCGCCGCCGATACGGTCGCGGCCACTACCGACGGCATCCGCCGCGCGCGAGATGGGGGCGCCGACATTCTCATCACCATCGGCGGCGCATCGGTCGGCGACCATGATCTGGTCAAGCGAGCGCTGCAGGCCGAGGGCGTTTCGATGGCGTTCTGGCGGATTGCGATGCGGCCCGGCAAGCCGATGATGCACGGCCGGCTCGGCTCCATGCGGGTGATCGGCCTGCCCGGCAATCCGGTGTCATCCTATGTCTGCGCCTTCCTGTTCATGGTGCCGTTGATTCGGGCGCTGTCGGGCCGTTCGGACGTTCATCATGCAACGGAAACGGCCGTGCTGGGACGCAATCTCGCCGCCAACGATGCCCGCGAGGACTATCTGCGCGCGCAGCTCGAAGAACGCTCCGACGGTGGTTTGGTCGCCACTCCCGTCAACCACCAGGACAGTTCATTGTTGGGAAATCTCGCTGCGGCGCGGGCGCTTGTGATCCGTTCACCGTTTGCTCCCGCGGCGTCCGCTGGATCGCCCTGCGTCATTCTCAGGCTGCCGACGTGATGCTCCACGCACCTGCCTTGCTCGAAAACTTCGTTTTGTTGACGTGAAATTAAGTGGTTGCGGAACACATATGGAACATATAGGGTCCGTTCATGATTTGTTTCGAGTAATTCGCCCGCAACGGAGTCTCCCCGACTTCTCGAAATCGAACGGCACTATCAAATTGAGGATTGGCCGAGATGCTCACGCGCAAACAATATGAACTCCTGCGATTCATCAATGAGCGGTTGAAGGAGGCCGGCGTTCCCCCGTCTTTCGATGAGATGAAGGACGCGCTGGATCTGCGTTCCAAGTCCGGCATCCACCGGCTGATCACGGCGCTCGAAGAGCGCGGCTTCATTCGCCGCCTCCCCAATCGCGCCCGCGCCATCGAAGTCATCAAGCTGCCGGAACTGTCGGGCAATGGCGGCAGCAACGGCCGGCGCGGCTTTACCCCTAGCGTGATTGAAGGCAACCTTGGCAAGGTCCGCCCCAGCACCGGCGGCAGTTCGGAGGACGATTCCAGCCGTCCGGTGTCGGTGCCCGTGATGGGCCGCATCGCGGCCGGCACTCCGATCGAGGCGCTGCAGACCCGCAGCCATACCATCAGCGTGCCGCCGGACATGCTCGGCTCCGGCGAACACTACGCGCTTGAGGTCCGCGGCGATTCCATGGTCGACGCCGGAATCCTCGATGGCGACATGGCGCTGATCCAGCGCAACGAGACCGCCGAAACCGGCGACATCGTGGTCGCGCTGATCGACGAGGAGGAAGCGACGCTAAAACGCTTTCGCCGCCGTGGCGCCTCGATCGCGCTTGAACCCGCCAACACCTCGTATGAAGTCCGCATCCTGCCGCCGAACCGGGTGCGGATTCAGGGCAAGCTGATCGGGCTCTATCGGAAGTATTGAGCGGGCTGGCGGCTAATCTTCCATCTGCAGATCGGCTTCGGCCGGGGTCGCGTCGAGGGGACGCGCCGCCGCGGGACCGGGATAGCTGTTTTCCGGTTCGGTTGGCTCGCCAGCCGCCGGCGACCAGGGGCGATCCGTCCCGTCCGGCTTGGCCGCATCGATCACAAAACCGCCCGGGGTTCGCCGCAAGCTGGTCGCAAGACGTTTTTGCAGCAATTCCCGGCCGATCACCAGCGCCTTGCATCCAAACGGAGCCTGTCGCGCTGTGATGATGACCGCGGCGCGTCCGCAATCATCCGACAGCGCCTCGGGCCGCAGCACCAGTGCTGCGAACGTCCCATCCGCCAACGGCGTCACGCAACCCGCTGCGTCGCAAGAGACGCCGCCGCTAAGCGAAACAGCCTCCGGGATCCGCGCGTCCGCGTCCGCTGCGAGCCATTCCTTGACCAGGAACGTATCCTTTGCAGTCCGCATCAGATGCAGGCGCCCGTCTTTGCCTCGCACGCCGACATTGCGCGCATCGCCCGAGATCAGAATGTCCGGCCGGGGCGCGCAGAGCGCCCATACAATCGCGATCCCAAGGGCGCCCGCGCCGCTCCAGCGCAACGGCGTCCTCAGCAGGCCGAACAGGATGATCCCCGCGGTCGCCGCAATCAGCGGCCCGGTGCCGAATGCCACCATGCGGCCGATGGCCCCGGGCAGTGCCGCGACCCATTGCGCGACCGTGATCATCCAGTCGATGCCGAATTCCATGATGCGCCAGAACACGCCGTCGAAGCCGAACGGCATCGCGACAAGGCCCATCATCCCGGCCGGCATCACCATCACCGACACCACCGGCATCGCCGCAAGATTGGCGACTACCCCGTACGGTGTCACGCGATGAAAATGAAACGCGGCGTAAGGCATGGTCGCAAGGCCCGCGACCAGCGATGCCAGCGCCAGCATCGCAATCTCGCGCCCACCCCATAAGGCAGCCCGCGCGGTGGCCGAATGGTCCGTCGCAGCGAACAGCGCTGGCATGCCCGTCTGTACCAGCGCTACCAGTCCCAGCGTCGCTGCGAACGACATCTGGAAGCTCGGATGCACCAGCGCTTCCGGCGCAATCGACAGCACGATCATCGCTGCCACCGCCAGGGTGCGGAACGTCACCGCGCGGCGGTCGACCATGACCGCAATCAGAACCACGGCGGTCATGAAGAACGATCGCTGAGTCGCAACCTCGGCGCCGGACAGCAGAAGATAAAACAGAGCCGCCGCCAGCGCCGCGGCGGCAGACCACTTCTTGATCGGGAACGTTACCGTCAAGGTCGGAACCAGAGCCAGCGCTGCACGGACCGCGAAGAACACCACGCCGGCGACCACCGCCATGTGATATCCCGAAATCGACAGCACATGACCGAGGCCGGAGATGAACATCGCGTCGTTCACCGGCGCCGAGATGGCGTCCCGCCGCCCCGTCAGCAGGGCGGTCGCGATGGCGCGGCTATCGCCGCTGAGAACCGTGCGGATCCGCGCGTCAATGGCGTCGCGCAGCCCTTGCATGAAGGCCGCATAGCGCAGCGACACGCCGCGGCTGAACGGCGGATCCAGGGTCTTGATGGCGCCCATCACGAAGCCGGACGCACCGATGCCCTGAAAATACATGTCGCGGGCGAAATCATAACCGCCGGGCCGCAGCGGCGCCAACGGCGGCAGCAGCCGCGCCTTCAGTTCGACAAAGCTGCCGACCGCGGGCGCGGTGGCCTTTTTCACGGAGAGGCGGACGCGCGCCAGTTTGGTCTGTTCGCGCGGGCTGTCCATCTGCACCACCCGCAACACGAAGCGGTCAGTACGTTCACGCTCCTCCCGCGTCTCGACAAAACCTTTCAGCGACACCGCATAGATCGG
Organism: uncultured Bradyrhizobium sp.; assembly: GCF_964252615.1. Classification (NCBI taxonomy): domain Bacteria; kingdom Pseudomonadati; phylum Pseudomonadota; class Alphaproteobacteria; order Hyphomicrobiales; family Nitrobacteraceae; genus Bradyrhizobium; species uncultured Bradyrhizobium sp. The sequence goes on along the minus strand of NZ_CAXUNQ010000035.1, from coordinate 15,397 downwards.
CCGCGCCAGCACGCCATGGGCGACCCGCGCCGTTTTCAGCGTTGCGGTGGCGAAGCCTGCCGCCAATGCTGCCATCATGACGATTGCAGGAAACGCCTTTTGCCGCCGCAACAGCCATGCCGCCGCGCAAAGCACCGCTGCGGTGGCGGCAACCGCCCAGGCAACCGGCTCGCGATCGGCGGCGAAGTAAAACGCAATCCCGGCCCCGAAGGCGACCGGTATCCATGGCAGCAACCGCCCGGCGCCGGCCTCGGCGCGCACCCAGTTTCGCAACTCGGTCCCGAGCGAAGACCATGCGCGATACCCCGAGGGGGCGAAGCCGCCGGCCCGCACCGCCCCGCGCGGCGGCCAAGTCCCCGCCTTGCTTCGGCTGCCTCCCCACTCCGCCACGGCGCATGATCCTCAAGACAGTGCGCCCATCAGAAATGAATTGAAGGATCGCCGCCAGCAACCGGCAGTTTAGCCTTTGCCAACTTCCTTCGCGAACGTATCGCGCAGGCCGATGGTTCGGTTGAACACGGGGTGACCAGGCGCCGAATCCGGATCGCGGACGAAATATCCCTGCCGCTCGAACTGCATCACCTCGGACGAATTACCCTCGACGATCCCAGGCTCAACCCGCGCATCGGCCAAAAGCTCGAGCGATTGCGGATTGAGGTCGGCGGTGAAATTGGCGGCGTCCGGCGTGGGCTTTACAAACAGCTGGTTGTAAAGTCGGATTTCGGCCGGCACCGAATGCGCCGCCGACAGCCAGTGCAGCGTCGCCTTCACTTTCCGCCCGTCGGGCGCATTGCCGCCTTTGGTCGCCGGATCATAGCTGCAGCGCAGTTCGACGATCTCGCCCGCGGCGTCTTTCACGACTTCCCGGCAGGTGATGAAATAAGCATAGCGCAGCCGCACCTCGTTGCCCGGCGAAAGCCGGAAGAATTTCTTTGGCGGGTTCTCCATGAAGTCATCGCGCTCAATGTAAAGCTCGCGCCCGAACTTGATCCTGCGCCTACCAGCCGCCGGATCGTCGGGATGATTGACAGCCTCGATCTCCTCGACCTGCCCTTCCGGATAATTCTCGATCACGACTTTCAGCGGCCGCAGCACCGCCATCCGCCGCGGCGCTGACCTGTTCAGTACTTCGCGGATCGAGAATTCGAGCATGCCGACATCGACGACGCTGTTGGCTTTCGCCACCCCGATGCGCTTGACGAATTCGCGGATCGCGGCCGGCGGCACCCCGCGCCGTTTCAACCCGGCAATGGTCGGCATGCGCGGATCGTCCCATCCACCGACATGCCCCCCGCGCACCAGTTCGGTCAGCACCCGCTTCGACAGCAACGTGTAGCTCAGGTTGAGCCGGGCGAATTCGTATTGATGGGGCTTGGACGGCACCGGCAGCTTGTCCAGCAGCCACTCGTAGAGCGGGCGGTGATCCTCGAATTCCAGGGTGCAGATCGAGTGGGTGATGCCCTCGATGGCGTCGGACTGCCCATGGGCGTAGTCGTAGCTCGGATAAATCGACCATTTATCGCCGGTGCGCGGATGGGCCGCGTGCAGGATGCGGTAGAGCACGGGATCGCGCAGATTGATATTGCCCGACGACATGTCGATTTTTGCACGCAGCACACGTGCGCCGTTGGGAAACTCGCCGGCCTTCATGCGGCGGAACAGATCGAGATTTTCATCGACCCCCCGCTCCCGAAACGGGCTGTTCCGCCCGGGCTCGGTCAGCGTTCCCCGCGAAAGTCGGATTTCGTCCTGCGACTGATCGTCGACATAGGCATGGCCGGCGCGGATTAGCTCTTCGGCCCAACCGTAGAGCCGCTCGAAATAGTCCGATGCATAAAAAAGATTGGTTCCCCAGTCGTAGCCGAGCCAGCGGACGTCGGCTTGGATGGAATCGATATATTCCTGCTCCTCCTTGGTCGGATTGGTGTCGTCGAAGCGGAGGTGGCAGCGCCCGGCAAATTCCTGCGCGATGCCGAAATTCAGCGCGATCGACTTGGCATGGCCGATATGCAGGTAGCCGTTCGGCTCTGGCGGGAAGCGCGTCACGACCTGTGTGTGCTTATGCGCATCGAGATCGGCCTGAACGATGTCGCGAATGAAATCGCGCCCCGCCTCTGCCGCCGCCAGTTCTGCCGTCATTGATGATTTCCTATCCGGATCAACGGACCTTCTGCCAAATCCGTCGATCCACGCCAAGCCCGCACAGGGCTTTAGTTAGGCAACTTTCCTGCTATACAGCACCGCGCTTCGCGCATGCCCTCTCCACCTCCGGCCCACTCCCGCAATGACCGATTCCGTCGTCACCCGCTTTGCCCCCTCGCCCACCGGCTTTCTTCACATCGGAGGCGCCCGCACGGCGCTGTTCAACTGGCTCTATGCGCGCAGACGCGGCGGCAGGATGCTGCTGCGGATCGAGGACACCGACCGGGAGCGCTCGACCCCGGAAGCCATCGACGCCATTCTGGACGGGTTGAAATGGCTCGGACTCGATTGGGACGGCGACGTCATCTACCAGTTTCAGCGAGCCGCCCGCCATCGCGAAGTCGCAGAGCAAATGCTGGCCTCGGGCCGGGCCTATCGCTGCTATGCGACGGCGGAGCAACTCAAGGCCATGCGCGAGACGGCGCGCGCAGAAGGCAGGACCCGCCTCTACGACGGCATGTGGCGCGACCGCGATCCGGCCGAAGCGCCGTCTGCGATCCGACCGACGATCCGTCTCAAGGCGCCGCAAACCGGAGAGACCGTGATCGACGACCAGGTGCAGGGCCGCGTGGTCTGGCAGAACGAAAGCCTCGACGATCTGGTGCTGCTGCGCGGCGACGGCAATCCGACCTACATGCTGGCCGTCGTGGTCGACGATCACGACATGGGGGTAACCCATGTTATTCGCGGCGACGATCACCTGATCAATGCCGCGCGGCAGAAGCAGATTTACGACGCGCTGGGCTGGGAGCTGCCGAGCATGTCGCACATTCCGCTGATCCACGGCCCGGATGGATCGAAACTGTCGAAGCGTCACGGCGCGCTGGGCGTGGAGGCCTATCGCGCCATGGGATATGTGCCGGCGGCGCTGCGCAATTATCTGGTGCGGCTCGGCTGGAGCCATGGCGACCAGGAGATATTCTCGACCCAGGAGATGATCGACGCCTTCGATCTGCCGGCGATCGGGCGCTCGGCGGCGCGGTTCGATTTCGCCAAGCTCGAAAACCTCAACGGCCACTATATCCGCCACGCCGGCGATCAATCTCTCGTGACCCTGTTCGAGGACGTGCTGAGCTACGTCCCCGATGGTGCGAAGGTGAAGGCCAAGCTCAACGACGCCACGCGGGCTCAACTGCTGAAGGCGATGCCGGACCTCAAACAGCGCGCCAAGACGCTGATTGAGCTGATCGACAGCGCAAATTTCATCTTCGCTGACCGGCCGCTGGCGATCGACCCAAAAGCGGCGGTTCTGCTGACCCCGGAAACCCGGCAATTGATCGGCCGACTTGGTGCTGCGCTCGAACCCTTATCGGCATGGACGGCGGAAACCACGGAAGCCGCCACCCGCGCCTTCGCCGAACACAATAACCTCAAGCTCGGGGCCGTTGCGCAGCCGCTGCGCGTGGCGCTGACGGGCCGAACCACCTCGCCGGGTATTTTCGACGTGCTGGCGGTCCTTGGCCGGGAGGAATGCCTTGCCCGGCTGGCCGATCAGGCCTCGGCCTAAAGGCAGCGCAGCCGAGCCGGCGCTCCATCTTGCAGTGCACACGGCAATACGATACCCATTTCTGCGGTGCTTCTGGAACATCCGACCGGTCCCACCATTTCATGGTCAGGCCCGCCCGGCCTCCGCAACGATCTCATCGGGGACTTCACGATGGACGCAAAAACCGACACCCAGGCCAAGACCGCTACGCTTACGGTCGGCAACAAGAACTACGATTTCCCAATTCTGAGCGGATCCGTCGGCCCTGACGTCGTCGATATCAGCAAGCTCTACGCCCAGTCCGGGATGTTTACCTACGATCCCGGCTTCACTTCGACCGGCAGTTGCCAGTCCAAGATCACCTATATCGATGGCGACGCCGGCATTCTGGAATACCGCGGATACCCGATCGAGCAACTGGCGGAAAAAGGCGATTTTCTCGAAACCTGCTACCTGCTGCTGTACGGCGAGCTGCCGACTAAAGCGCAGAAGCTGGATTTCGATAATCGCGTGATCCATCACACCATGGTGCACGAGCAGATGGCCCGGTTCTTCCAGGGCTTCCGCCGCGACGCCCATCCGATGGCGGTGATGGTGGCCTCGGTCGGCGCCCTGGCCGCGTTCTATCACGATTCCACCGATATCAACGATCCGACGCAGCGCATGATCGCCTCGATGCGCATGATCGCAAAGATTCCGACGCTGGCGGCGATGGCGTTCAAATACACGATCGGACAGCCGTTCGTTTATCCGAAGAATTCGCTGAGCTTTGCCGAGAATTTTCTCAACATGTGCTTCGCGGTGCCGTGCGAAGAATACCAGATGAACCCGGTGCTCGCCGATGCACTGGACAAGATCTTCATCCTGCACGCCGACCACGAGCAGAACGCCTCGACCTCGACGGTGCGGATCGCCGGCTCCTCGGGAGCCAACCCGTTTGCCTGTATCGCCGCCGGCATCGCCTGCCTGTGGGGACCGGCTCATGGCGGCGCCAACGAAGCGGCGCTGGCGATGTTGTCCGACATCGGGTCGGTCGACAAGATCCCGGATTTCATCAAGCGGGTGAAGGACAAGAACAGCGAAGTCCGGCTGATGGGCTTCGGCCATCGCGTCTACAAGAACTACGACCCGCGCGCCAAGATCATGCAGAAGATGTGTCATGCCGTGCTGGCGGAAACCGGCCACGGCGATGATCCGATGCTGAAAGTCGCGCTGGAGCTGGAAAAGATCGCGCTCAGCGATGAATATTTCATCGACCGCAAGCTGTATCCGAACGTCGATTTCTATTCGGGCATCACCCTGAAGGCGATGGGCTTTCCGACCTCGATGTTCACCGTGCTGTTCGCGGTCGCCCGCACCGTCGGCTGGATCAGCCAGTGGAGCGAGATGATCGAAGACCCGCATCAGAAGATCGGCCGCCCGCGCCAGCTCTATACCGGCAGGCCGCACCGCGACTACGTCGACATCGCCCAGCGCGGCTGAACGCTGCAGGGTGGTTGCAGACTTGCGTTCCCGGACGCAGCACGAGCCGCGCAGCTCGTCGCCACAAGCACGTTCACCCGCGGCCATGCATCGCTTGGAATGCCGCATCGCGCCGGGGAAACCCGAGGTCGTCATGGCCGGGCTTGTCCCGGCCATCCACGTCTTTGACGCGGCGCGGCGTGTTGAAGAAAGCTGATCCACGAATTCAAACAGCGAAAGTCAGACACGGCTTTACGATCTCGCGGCGCCATGCGCCCGAGGTTTGCCCGTGAACGTCCCGCCCTCTTCGAGAAGAGGGCGTGCGGAACGCCGGGTGCCCTGTGCACCCACAGCCTCGCGTGCGAAAAAGGGTAGGCTGCACACGAGTATTTCAGTCACCGCAGATACACCGGCCTTCCCGGCGTCCCGCACGCGATGGTTTTAACGGCTTATCTCGTTGCTCCCCGGCAGCCGACTTCGCTTTTCGTTGCCGTCGGAACCGATGAGGATGGCCTTGGCCCGGCTTTGGGCGCTCTCATCGGCCCTTGGTGTCACGCGGGACACCGGGACCTCACGTCTTCACCGTCCGCCTGCAGCGCCGTACGTCAGCGTTCGGTTCGGCAACTCACGGACCCCTTGCGGGGATCGGCCCTGTCACCTCACCTCGCGCCTGACGCTGCCGCGTCCACCGCATCCTGCCCCGCGTCCGTGACGTTCGCGAGCGCCCCTGTAGTGGGGCAGGACACCAGCAGCATAAGCCGGGTTACGAGCGTGGGGATAGGTATACATTCACAAGTACGTGAACGCGCATGGGGTCGTCAGGGCCGGCGCAACGCTAGACCGGCGCCCCCCGCAGCGTCTCGAGCACGATGGCGGCGGCGCGTAGGCTGGGCGGCTGGCTGCCGGTCGCCATGACGGCATCGAGCCGCGAAAACGCTTCGAGCTGGCGCCGCCGCTGCGCAGTATCCCCGATAACGTCGCGCAACGCCGCAGCAAGCTTGTCCGGCGTTGCATCCCGCTGCATGAATTCGGGGACCACGTTCTCGCCGAGGACCAGATTGGCGAGAATCACCGACGATGTTTTGGCAAGCGTGAGCGCGATCCACATCTCGACGGGACCGGCCCGATAGGCGCCGATCATCGGCACGCCGGCAAGCGCAAGTTCGAGGGTCACGGTGCCGGATTTGGCGAAGGCGGCATGCGCGATCCGGAATGCCGCTTTCTTTTCCTGCTCGCCGAGCGCGATGCGCGGCTGCACCCGCCAGGCCGCAGCGCCTTCGCGCACCTCATCGAGCAGATGCGGCATGGTCGGCAGCACCAGCTCGAAGTCCGCACCCTGCTCGCGCACGAGCCGCAGCGTCTCGCCGAACACCGCCATGTGATGCCTGATCTCGCTGCGCCGGCTGCCCGGCAGCACCAGCAGCACCGGCGGCTTTGCGTCGCGGCGCCGCTGCTCATCGGGGTTCGGCCGCAGCGCGCCGATCTGCTCGATCAGGGTATGGCCGATATAGGTGCAAGGCGGCCCGCCCAGCCTGCGATACGCTTCCGGCTCGAACGGCAGCAGCGCCAGCACGTGATCGACGTAGCGGCGCATCGCGCGGGCGCGGCCGGATCGCCAGGCCCACACCGTCGGCGCGACATAGTCGACAATGGGAATCGCCGGCGCGCGGGAGCGGACCTGCCGCGCGACGCGGTGGGTAAAGTCGGGACTGTCGATAATCACCAGAATATCGGGTGCCGCCGCGACGGCGGCGTCGGCGGTCTGCCGGACGCGCGCCAGAATCATCGGCAGCTTTCGCGCCACCGCGGTAAATCCCATGATCGACAGTTCCTCGATCGGAAACAGCGACACCAGGCCCTCGCGCGCCATGCTCAGGCCGCCGACGCCCTCGAACCGCACGGCATCGCCGAGTCGCTGCCGCAATACCTTCATCAGGCTGGCGCCAAGCCGGTCGCCGGATTCCTCGGTTGCGACCAGGAATATTTTGCGCTGGACTGGCGAGGTTGCCGTCACGCCGGTAGACCCACCACGAACAGGTTCGCTTTATTCGCGGCTTCGACCATGGATTGAGGTTCGGCGACGAGGGTGTTGCCCGCGATGACCGCGATACCAGCCAATTGTGCCGCCGCCGCGCCGTCAATGGTCGTCGCCCCCAAGGTGGGCAGATCGAAGCGGAGATCCTGTCCGCTTTTCGGCGCCTTCACCAGTACGCCGCGTCCCGCCTTGGCGCGAATACGACCGTCCCCGCGAAGGCGCGAAACGCGCGCCAGCAACCCGTCGGTGCCCTCGATATCTTCAATGCCGACGACATGACCGTCGATCACAATGGCAGCCTGCCCGATATCGAACGGACTGAGCGCTTGCAGCACATCCCGTCCCCTGGCGATGTCGGCATCGGCGTCATCACTGGGGACGGCGCGCGTCAGGCAACCCGCGGGCATCAGCAAATCCGGCGCGACATCCTTGATGCCGACCATCCGAACCCCGTCTTTTTCGAGAATGCGGCCGACGCTGGACAGCAGATGATCGTCGCCGCCGCGGAACGCTTTCAACACGCTCGGCATGGCACGAAGCGTTTTCCAGTCGAGCCGGATTTCAGACAACGCAGGCCGCACCAGCGCCCCGATGAAAACCAGATCGCGACAGTTCTCGGTCCGCAATAATTTCGCGAGCCTGCCTAGCTGACCGATTGAAATCCAGTGATGACGGAAACGCGCGACCAGCACCGGATCGCAGACGCCCCGCAATGCGAAGAAAACCGGACGGATGCCGCGGGCGGTCAACGAATCCGCCACGGCGAACGGCAGCACGCCGCCTGCCGCGATCAGGCCGATGGGCGATGAAATCTGCGGAGCCTGAACCATCACTGGCGGACCCGCGATCAAGAGGTATTGCCGTCATTCGCCGGCAGGCAGAGCGCACGGTGCTTGCCGTTGCGGATGAACGCCAGGATCTCCGCAATCGCCGGGTCCGCGGCCGCCAGGTGCTGCACGTCGTTCAGACGGTCGGCGAACATGCCCGTTCCGTGGAACAGTTTCCGGTAGAAAGCGCGCAGCAGGGCGAGGCGCTCCCGCGTGAACTTGCGGCGCTTCATGCCGATGATGTTGAGGCCTTCGAGGGTGGCATACTGGCCGTTCACCAGGCCGAACGGAATCACGTCGCCGCGCACGCCGCATACGCCGCCGACCATTACCTGCGGTCCGACCCGCGTATGCTGGTGCACCGCGGACAGCCCGCCGATAAAAACAAAATCGCCGATCTCGCAGTGGCCGCCGAGAGTAGCGGAGGTCGCGAAAATCACGTCATTGCCGACCTGGCAGTCGTGGCCGACATGGCTGCAATTCATGAAGTAGCCGCGATCGCCGACGCGGGTGATGCCGCCGCCGGCGACGGTGCCCGCATTCATGGTCACCGATTCGCGGATGATGCAGCCATCACCGATCTGAAGTTCGGTCAGTTCGCCGCGATAGCTCAGCGACTGCGGCGGGGTGCCGAGCGAGGCGAAGGGATAGACGGTGCAGCCCGCGCCGATGGTGGTGCGCGCGGTGACGTGCACATGCCCGACCAGCCGGCAATCAGGGCCGATCACGACATCGGGGCCGATCATGCAATATGGACCGATCGAGGTGCCCTCGCCGATCACCGCGCCCTCTTCGATCCGCGCGGTGGGATCGATCCTGATCATCGAATGGTCCAGCATCAGCCTGTCGATATGCGAATGTGTCCGGGTTTTCCGTTGCGTAGCCGGTGATGCCAACCCTGTCCAGTGACGGTCGGGCCCGCCGCATTTCGTGCTTTTTCGATTACGCCGGGCGCATCAGTTTCAGCACCGCCGTCAACCGGAGGCTGCGCTTGCCCGCGAGCGCGGTCGCTTCCAGTTCGGCGCCTTGGCCGTCGCACGTGCCGGAAAAACCGATACCCACCTCATGGCCGCCGAAGATCGGATGCTCGCCTTTTGCCGGCGTATGTTCCTGATTGAGAATCTGGCCTTTCCAGCGGCCGCTGGCCGAGGTGTAGGTACCGAGATAATAGAAGAACGCGTCGCCGCCGAGAATGCGGCCGTCATGGAGCAGCATCACCCCGGTAAGGCCGCCGTCGATGCCGTCGAGCATCCGGATGTGAATGGAATAAAGGCCGTTGATGACGCCGCCTTCGCCGACCGCACCGACAGGGGCGGCAATCTCGTCATCGATCGGCGTCATCACCGATTGAAAGACGGCGCCGGGCATCTGCGGCGAACCGCCCTCGAAACGATAAATATCGCCGTCGGCGCTGCCTCGAACGTCGATCGTGGCAATATCGGCGCCGAGCAGCGATTTGTAATTTGGATCGTTATTGTGGCGATGGCTGGTGATCTCGGAAACGACGACGCCGTCGGTTTCGCGATAGGTGCCGTAATGCGCGAAGGCAGAATTACCACCGAGCATCTCGCCGGCATGCGCGTACATCACGCTTCGGCCAACAGCGTCGTTGACCTGGAACCTGACCTTGTAAAAACCCTCCAGCAACGATCTTCTCCCGCCGGCGATCTCCTCAGTCCGTCAGCATCGCGCCGACGTCGGCCTCCGCAGCGGTGACGCCATTCACCTTGGCATCGCCATGAAACCACCACATGGTCTTGCGGCGGCCAATGCTGCGCATGTGGTATTCGATGGTGTCGCCGGGCATCACCGGCTTGCGAAACTTGCACTTGTCGATGGTCAGGAAATACACCGCGCGCGGCTTCTGGGTGCCTTCCACCGACAGGATGCCGATCACGCCGGCGGTCTGCGCCATGGCTTCGATCATCATCACGCCGGGATATACCGGACGCTCCGGAAAATGGCCCAGGAACGGCATTTCGTTGAAAGTGACGTTCTTGATGCCGATGCCGCTGTAATCGGCCCGGATATTGACGACCCGGTCGATCAGCAGCATCGGATAGCGATGCGGAAGCGTTTTGAGAATGGTGTTGATGTCCACTATCTCGATTCTGACCGGCGATTCCATCACCCCTGTCCCCCACCTTTCGGCCTCGGTGAAGCCGATCCCGGATGTGGCGCGCCGTCGCGTACCAGACGCTCGATCGTGACGATCTCTCGAAACCACTGCTTGGTCGGCTTTGCAAAGAATCCGCCCCAGCGCCCGTTGGCGGGGACGTCATCCTTGACGCCGCTCATTGCCGTAACCTGCGCGCCATCCCCGATATTCACGTGGTTGTTGATCCCCACCCCGGCGCCCAGCGCCACGTAGTCGCCGATCGTCAGGCTGCCCCCGAGTGCGACCTTTGCCGCAAGCAGACAATGCCGGCCGATCGTTACATTGTGGCCGATCTGAACCTGATTGTCGATTTTAGTGCCCTCCCCGACAACCGTATCGCGCAAGCTGCCGCGGTCAATGGTGGTTCCGGCGCCGATTTCGACGTCGTTCTGAATGATGACGCGGCTGGTCTGCGGTACCTTCACGTGACGGCCGGATTCAGGGATGAATCCATAACCATCCTGTCCGATGTGGCAGCCGGGGTGAACCAGCACATGGTTGCCGATCAGCGCAAACTGAATGGTGCTGCCGGGGCCGACATTGCAGTCCCTGCCGATCCGGACCTGCGCGCCGATCACGGCGCCGGAGCCGACCACCGAGCCGGCGCCGATTTCGACCCCAGGCCCGATCACGGCCAGCGGATCGACGATCACGTCGTCCTCCAAGCGCGCCGTTGGGTGAATGACCGCGGACGCCGCGATGCCGCTGATGCCGAACCAGGACGGCGGTCGCAGCGAATCGGCTTGAAACGCGCGCGCGCATGCCACGAACGCGCGAAGCGGATCCGCGGCGCGCAAGACCGCCACCCGGGGCGGTACGGTCGCGGCGAATCGCTCGTTCACCAGGCAGGCGCCGGCGCGGGTCTGCGCAAGCTGGTCGGTATATTTCAGGTTGTCGAAAAACGTCAGGTGCGACGGCCCTGCCTCATCGAGCGCAGCCAGCCCCTTGATCCGCTGGTCGGCCCGCGAGGGGTCGACCAGATGCGACTTCGTCAACGCTGCAATTTCGGCCAGCGTCGACGAAGCCGGTTGCTTGAAAAACGTGGGCTGGGCCATTCCATCCGCTGCGGTCCGGCGCGCCGTCGAACTCAGAACGAAGTTCCGCCGCCAAACTTGAATTGCTGTACGCGATCATACGCGCCCTTTGTGATCGGCACCGCGTAATCGAAGCGCAGCGGTCCGAACGGCGACGCCCAGATCAGGCCGACGCCTACCGAGGTGCGGACGAGGTTGCTGTTGTCGTACACCATCGCGCATTTGCAGGGATTGCCATTGACCAGGCCGTTGATTTCGCCGGTCAGGATGTTCGAGGTCGGGCCCTGATAGTCGAACACCGAGCCGGCGTCGGCATAGACCGCCCCCTTCAAGCCCACTTCCTTGGGCAGGAACCAGAACGGCATCTGCAATTCGGCCGACGCACCCCAATATTTGGTGCCGCCAAGCGCATCCCCGCTTCCGGTGAAGGGGAAGAAGGTGAGATCACGCGGACCGATGCCATTGGGCGCAAAACCGCGGACGAGATTCGGCCCCATCTGGAAATGATCGAGCATCCGGATGTCGTTGTTGCCGATCTTGGTCAGCGCGCCGGCCTGAACATGAATCAACCCGACGATATCGGCAACCAGCGGCGTGTAGTATTTGCCGTCCACCGCGGACTTGAGGTAGGTCACGTCGCCGCCGACGCCGGCGAAATCCTGCCGGAAGTCGACCAGGAGGCCGTCGGTCGGACTCCTGTTGTTGTCCAGCGTGTTGTAGTTCAGCGTGTAGCCGACCAGCGACGTCACGGTCGATCCGCTCGCCAATTCCTTGCGAACCGGAAGCGACGATTCGCCGTCGCCGAGACAGCCGGGGATGCCGTTGAGCAGAACGTTTCCTGTCGGATCGACGCCGCCCAGCACCTGACTGATATAGGCCGGCGTCGGGTAGAAGTTCGGGCCGAGAATGTTGTTGCAATTGTTGAGCGTGGACGGCAGCGATACCGACGTCTGATACAGCGAATAGCGAAGCTGCAGCGACAGGTCTTCGCGCAGGCCGAAGCCGAGCCGCGGACTGAAGCCAAGCGTCTTGGTGTTGTAAGACACGTAATTGTTGGCGAGCTGCTCGCGGTAGAACAGGTCAAGACCGCCGGCGACACGATAATCGAACAGATACGGCTCGACAAACGACAGCGAACCGCCTCGCGCATATTGTCCGTACTGCACCGCCGCTTTCGCGAACAGGCCGCGGCCGAGGAAATTGCGCTCGGAGATGCTGACTTCGGCCAGCGCGCCGTCCGACGTCGAATATCCGCCCGACACCGAGAAGTCACCGGTGGATTTTTCTTCCAGCTCGACCACGAGAATCACGCGATCGCTGGACGAGCCGGGCTCGGTGGTGATTTTCACGCTCTTGAAGAAATCGAGGTTCTTCAGGCGGCGTTCGGAGCGGTCCACCAGCGCGCGATTGTAGGCATCGCCTTCCGAGACGTCGAATTCGCGGCGGATCACATAATCGCGGGTACGGGTGTTGCCGCGGATATTGATGCGTTCGATGTAGGTCCGCGCGCCCTCCTCGATCCCAAACACGATCGACACCGTATGGGTCTCGAAATTACGATCGCCGCGCGGACGTACCGAGGCAAAGGCGTAGCCGCGCCGCGAGGCCTCGATCTGCATCTCCTCGACGGATTTTTCCAGGGCTTCGGCGTTGTACAGCGAGCCGACATTGACGCGCGAGAAGCCGCGCAACGAATTGCCGTCGAGGGTCGCAATGGCGGACTGGAATTCAACCGATGCCACGCGGTATTGCTGGCCTTCCTCGATCTTGAAGGTGACGAGGAATCCGCCCTTCTGGGGGTCGTATTCGGTGAGCGCAGCCACCACCTGGACGTCGGCGAAGCCGCGCTTCAGGTAATAGCGGCGGATGAGATCGCGGTCGGCCTCGACCCGGTCGGGATCGTAGACGTCGCCGCCGCCGAGGAAGCTCAGCAGGTTCGCTTCACGGGTCTTGATGACGTCCCTCAGCCGGTAGGACGAAAAAGAGTTGTTGCCGATAAATTCGATCGATTTGACGCCGGTCTTCGAACCCTCGGTAATGGTGAAGACGAGATCGACGCGATTGTTCGGCTGTTCGATGATTTCCGGATTGACGCGCACGTCGTAGCGGCCGGAACGGCGATAGATTTCGGCGATACGCTGGGCGTCGGACTGCACCATCGGGCGCGACAGCGTGCCCCGCGGCTTGGACTGGATCTCCGCCAAAAGCTGCTCGTCCTTGACCTTCTTGTTGCCCTCGAAGGCCACGCGCCCGATCACCGGATTCTCGATCACGGTCACAACCAGCCGGCCGCCGGCCTGGTTGATCCTGACGTCCTGGAACAGTCCGGTTTCGATCAACGCTTTCAGGCCGTCGTCGATGCGGCCCTGGTCGAGGCGCCCGCCGGGACCCGGCTTGAAGTACGAACGGATGGTTTCGACCTCCACGCGCCGGTTGCCTTCGACGGCAATCGAGGATGCGGTCTGGGCGGCGGCCGGCGAAGAGATCAAGGCTGCAGTCACCGTCGACGCGACCGGCAGGGCGACCAACATCAGGGCGGCGAACAGGCCTCCCCGCACTCGCATTCCAACATTCATGCGCAACGCGCCCTTGTTCGTCTTGAGCCGGCCCGCACCCCTACGAACCGGCAGATTCCCATCAGCCGTCCCGCTTGTAGCCAATTTCGCAGGGACGGCAAACGGCCTTTCGCAGTGCAATTTCATTTTCATTCCAAGACGTTGCCCATCGGCCACGCGACTCAAAAAGCCGGTCATGACGCGGCCAGATGCAGGATGTCGTTGTAGGTCGCAAACACCATCAGCATCAGCACGAGGCCCAGTCCGATCCGAAATCCCATTTCCTGCGCCCGTTCTGACAGCGGCCGGCCCCGCACCGCTTCGACGGCATAGAACAAAAGGTGACCACCATCGAGCAACGGTACCGGAAACAGGTTAAGCAGTCCGATCGAAATCGAAAGCACCGCCGCAAGATGGACCAGGGCCGACAGGCCGATGGTGGCGACCTGCCCGGAGATCTGGGCGATCCGCAGCGGACCGCCGACTTGGTCCGCCGCCTCGCGGCCGGTAAAGATGCCGCCGATATAGGCCAGCGTCCGGTCGACCACGAACCAGGTTTCCTTGACTCCGAGCCAGAGCGCGGTTGCGGGATTGACCCGCTCGGTCAGAACGTCGCCGGGATTGGTGGCCCGCGTAATGCCGAGCACGCCGAGGCGGTGCACGTTCCCGAAATTGTCTTTGATTTCCTTGAGTTCCGGCGTGCCGCGCAGTTCCAGCGTGGCCTCTCCCCGCTTCACCGCGAAGGTCAGCTTCTCACCGGCGCGAATACTCACGATCCGCTGCATCTCGGAAAAACTTCCGATCGCATTGCCGTCGATCGCCGTCACCACGTCGCCGCTCTGAAAACCCGCTGCCGCGGCCGCGCTGCCGGCCTGTACGGTGTCGACCCGCGCGGTCGTACTGGGCTTGCCGAAAAACGTGAACAGGCCGGTGAAGATCACGATCGCAAGAAGGAAATTCGCGATCGGACCGGCAGCGACGATCGCCGCGCGCGGTCCGACGTTCTTGTGATGGAAGCTGCCTTTGCGTTCTTCCTCGGTCATGCCGGCGAGGGCCGCGCTTGACGGCGTGGAGGCTTCGCTCTCGTCGCCGAAGAACTTGACATAGCCGCCGAGCGGAATGGCGGAAATTTTCCATCGCGTGCCGCGCCTGTCGTTGAAACCCGCAAGTTCCGGCCCGAACCCGAGCGAGAATGTTAACACCTTCACGCCGGCCCAGCGTGCAACCAGGAAATGTCCAAGCTCATGAAAGAAAACGACGATCGTCAGCACGAACAGGAAAGGAATGATGTAGCCGATGAGGCCATGGCTCAACGTGTTGAAACTGTGCAGAAAAAACTCGGACATCCAATTCCCCTCAACCGGAGCCGATGGCTCCGTCCCCAACCCTCTAGGATGCCTTTGCGGCAATTTGAGGCAAGAGGGTGGCGGCTTTATTTCTCGCATTATGGTCAACGGCGATCGCATCGTCGGCACAGGTCAGCGGCATCAGATTTCCAGACCGCACCCAGTCATTCATCGTGGTCTCGACCAGCCGGGCAATCGCCCCGAACCTGATCCTGCCGGCGATGAAGGCGGCCACGGCAACCTCGTTGGCCGCGTTGTAGACGGCCGGGGCGGTGCCGCCTCGGGCACCGGCC
>NZ_CAXUNQ010000034.1:0-51829 GCF_964252615.1 uncultured Bradyrhizobium sp. | reverse complement strand
CGCCGCGCCAGCGCCGCGTCCTTTTCGACATGCTTGCGGTATTCGTCGAGCGTGGTGGCGCCGATGCAGTGCAGTTCGCCGCGCGCCAGCGCCGGCTTCAGCAGGTTGGAGGCGTCCATGGCGCCGTCGGCCTTGCCGGCCCCGATCAGCGTATGCATTTCGTCGATGAACAGGATGATGCCGCCTTCGGCCGAGGTTACTTCCTGCAGCACGGCTTTCAGCCGCTCCTCGAACTCGCCGCGATATTTCGCACCGGCAATCAGCGCGCCCAGATCGAGCGACAGCAGCTTCTTGTCCTTCAGGCTTTCCGGTACGTCGCCGTTGAGGATGCGAAGCGCCAAGCCCTCGACAATGGCGGTTTTACCGACGCCGGGCTCGCCGATCAGCACCGGGTTGTTCTTGGTGCGGCGCGACAATACCTGGATCGTTCTGCGAATTTCCTCGTCGCGGCCGATCACCGGGTCGAGCTTGCCGTCGCGCGCGGCCTGTGTGAGGTCGCGGGCATATTTCTTCAGCGCGTCATAGGCATTTTCGGCCGTGGCGCTGTCGGCGGTGCGTCCCTTGCGCAGGCTTTCGATCGCCGCGTTCAGGGTCTGCGGCGTGACGCCGCCCTTGCGCAGGATCGACCCGGCGTCGCTGTCCTTGTCGAGCGTCAGGCCCAGCAGCAGCCGCTCGACGGTGACGAAGCTGTCGCCGGCCTTCTCGGCGGCTTTTTCCGCCGCGTCGAACGCCCGCGCCAGTTCCGGCGCCAGGTAGACCTGTCCGGCGCCGCTTCCGGAAACTTTGGGCAGCTTGTTGAGTGCATCCTCGGTGGCTTTGAGGATGGCCCGCGAATTGCCGCCGGCGCGATCGATCAGACCGCCGGCGAGCCCCTCGCCGTCATCGAGCAGCACTTTCAGCATATGCAGCGGCGAAAACTGCTGGTGCCCGTCGCGCACCGCGAGCGACTGCGCCGACTGGATAAATCCCCGCGCGCGTTCGGTGTATTTTTCAATATTCATGGTGGGTTTCCCTCAGCCTGCCGATCCGCCCCTTCAGGCACGGACATGGCATCTTCACTGGGTTTCCGCCTGCCGCATTGACGTTCCTCAATCAGCCGGCGGTCGTCGCCGGTGTGTTCCGGCTTGGGGCAAATGTGGGAACAGGACGTCTCAAAGTGAAGAGGCGGCATCGCAAATTCATGCAGTGGCGCCCTGCCCGGAAATCTTTTAGACAGCCGGATGGCCGAAAACTTCCGCGCTGAAATCGCCAGTCTTTACCGTTATCCGGTCAAGGGCCTGTCCCCCGAGCAGCTTCCGCGCGTCACGCTGGGCGTCGGCCAGACGCTGCCCGCCGACCGCCGCTATGCCATCGAAAACGGCCCCAGCGGCTTCGATCCGGCGCAGCCGAAGTGGATGCCGAAAACCCACTTCCTGATGCTGATGCGGGACGAATGGCTAGCCGGGCTGCACACCCGTTTCGACGATGCGAGTAACGTCCTGACGGTTTGCCGCAATGGTTCGATCTCGGCCCAGGGCGATCTTGAAACAGCGCCAGGCCGTGCCGCCATCGAGCGGTTTCTTGCCTCGCATTTTGCCGACCTGGTCAACGGACCGCCTAAGATCCTTTCTGGGATTGACCACAGTTTTTCCGACGATTCCAAAAAGGTGGTTTCGATCATCAATCTCGACAGCCTCGAAGCCATCGAAGACATCGTCGGCCAGCCGGTGCATCCGCTGCGCTTCAGGGCCAATCTCTATGTCAGGGGCTGGCCGGCCTGGCATGAGTTCGACCTGATCGGCCGGCCCCTTACGATCGGCGGCGCGCGCCTGAAGGTCGTGAAGGGGATCAAGCGCTGCGCCGCTATCAACGTCGATCCCGACACCGCCGCGCGCGACCTCAACATCCTGAAGGCGCTGATGCGCCGGTTGGGGCATATTGATTGCGGGATATATGCAGAGGTGATTGCCGGCGGCGACATTGCCGAGGGGGATGAGGTCAGCAACGAGTGAGTATCCGCGCCTGTCCCGGACGTGGTGCGGGCATGCTTCATGCCGCTCCGCACAGCCGGAGTCCGTTACGGCCCCGGCTCCGCAGCGCACCACGTCGCGTGGTGCGGCGCCGCGCTGCGTCCGGGGCACCGGCCTGTCTCATCCCGTCGGCATGACGTAGGCGTAGATGCGCCTGCGTGAATAAACCGACTCGGCGACGCGGTGACCGTGATTACCGGATACGACGATCGGATTGCCTGACGCGTCGATACCGCTGACCACGCCGACATGCCCGCCGCCGCGCCGGCCCATCACTGCGATGGCGCCGACCTGTGGGCCGGACACGCGATGGCCGTAGCTTGCGAAGGAACGCGCCATGTCCGAACCGGTGCCGTGAAGGCCGGAGCGTTGCAGCACCATGTTCATGAAGCGTGCGCACCACAGCCGGCCGCGGCCGGTGGGATTGCCGCCGATATAGCGACGCGCTTCGGCGACGACAGCCGACGACGAGCTGCGAGCCGCGGCAGGCGATACCCTGGCACCGCTTGTCATATGCGCGCGCGACCGGGTGGTACCGGCGTCTTCAGCCGCGGCCCGCGCGACGTGGCGGCGATGATGATGCCTGTGGCGATGATGCAAGTGGCGATGCAAGTAATGATGGACGTGATGCGCGCGGGCGTGCCGACCTGCGCCGTGATGATGAGACCTTGCGGAAGCCGGCGTTGCCGAGGCGACGAAGACCAACGAAGCTGCCGCCAGCACGATGAACCCAAGCAACCGGCGGAACGCAGTAAACTGAACCATACTCAATCCTCTTTTACACCCTATTCCCGGTCGAGCCCGTGAAGGCCCAGCGTCCCGGGGGTAAGACGAATTGCGTGTGGCGAGAGCAAGACGCGATGCGGCGGCGCGGGATTGATTTCAGGGTCATATCGGGATCATTTCATGACCGGGAAGATTGCGCCTGCCTCATTGCGGCGGCGAACATCAACTGCGATTTTTCATGGCTGCCATGCGAAAGGAACCGACATGCCCTATGCCGACACCAAGGACGATGTGCGCCTGTATTTCGAAGAAGTCGGAAGCGGCACGCCGATCCTGTTCGTGCACGAATTCGCCGCCGACTACGCGAGTTGGGAGCCGCAGATGCGTTACTTCTCGCGCAGCCATCGTTGCATCACCTATTCGGCGCGCGGCTACATCCCCTCGCACATCCCGGATTCGGCGGATGCCTACAGCTACCAGCACTTCCGCGACGACGCGGTCGCGGTGCTCGATCACCTGAAAATTCCGGCCGCCCATCTGGTCGGCTTGTCGATGGGCGCCTATTCGGCGTTGCAGGCCGGCATCCAGATGCCGAAGCGTGCGCTGTCGCTGACGCTGGCCGGTGTCGGTTCAGGGTTCGAGAAAGAGCGCCTGCAGGGCTTTCGCGATCAATGCATGGCGCATGCCGAGGAATTCGAAAAGGGCGATCCCGACGTCGTCGCCAAGGTTTCCGGCATGGCACCCGGGCGAATTCCGTTTCTGATAAAGGACCCGCGCGGTTTCAAGGAATTTTACGATGCGCTCGCAAAGCATGATGTGCAGGGTTCGGCCCACACCCAGCGTGGCTTTCAGCGCGGGCGGCCGCCGCTTTACGAGTTCGAGGATGACATCAGCCGCCTAACCTTGCCGACGCTGATCATCGTCGGCGACGAGGACGATTCCTGCGTCGAGGCCAGCCTCTATCTCAAGAAGCGCATCGCAACCTCGGGATTGGCGATGTTCCCGAAAACCGGCCATGTGCTCAATCTGGAAGAGCCGGCGCTGTTCAACGAAACGCTGGAACGGTTTCTGGTGCAGGCGGAAGCCGGCCGCTGGGGAGCGCGCGATCCGCGGTCGGTGCGGCCATGATTCCCGGCATGGCCGGGCTGTCCCGGCCATCCACCTCTTCCTTTCGCCGAAGCAAGAAAGACGTGGATGCCCGGCCCAAGGCCGGGCCTGACGGGTTACCGGCCCTTGCCCGCGCGGCTCAGCAGGAACACGCCCTGCTCGCCGAACATGTTCCAGAACCACCAGGGCGCGTTGAGCCGCAGCGGCCGGCCGTACAGATCGAGCGCGACCGCACGCTCCATCTTGACGTTGATCTCGTCGCAGAGCTGCACGAAATCCTTGATGGTGCAGAAATGGATGTTCGGCGTGTCGTACCAGGTCGCGGGCAGATTTTCCGTGCGCGGCATATGGCCGCCGACCAGCAGTTGCAGCCGCATCTTCCAGAAGCCGAAATTCGGGAACGACACGATGGCGCGCCGTCCTATCCGCAACAGGTTTTCCAGCACCACGCGCGGCTGCCGCGTGGCCTGCAAGGTCTGCGACAGGATGACGTAGTCGAAAGCATCGTCGGGATAGTTGACGAGGTCGGTGTCGGCGTCGCCCTGCACCACCGCGAGGCCTTTTGAGACGCAGCGGTTGACGCCCTCGCGCGACAGCTCGATGCCGCGGCCGTCGATGCCGCGGGTTTCCAAGAGTTGCAGCAGGTCGCCCTCGCCGCAGCCGACATCGAGCACCTTGGAGCCGCGCTCGACCATTTGCGCGACCAGCAGGTGATCGCCGCGGTAATTTTCGCTGCCGCGCGCAGCAAGTTCCGGCAGCGGCAAGACCTGTTGCTGCGCCGTCATGCTATGCCCTCAGGCCGCGCGCCTTGCCGGCCGATTCCAGAAAGGCCCTGGAAATTTCGAAAAACTCCGGCACGTCGAGCAGGAAGGCGTCGTGGCCGCGATCGGTCTCGATCTCGGCAAAGGACACCCGCGCGCTGGAGGCATTGAGCGCGTGCACGATGGCGCGTGCTTCCGACGTCGGAAACAGCCAGTCCGACGTGAAGGAGACCACGCAGAACCGGGTCTGGATGCCGCGAAACGCTTCCGCCAGCACCCCCTTATGATCGGCGGCGATGTCGAAATAATCCATTGCCCGCGTCAGATAGAGATAGCTGTTGGCGTCGAACCGCTCGACGAACGACGAGCCCTGGTAGCGCAGGTAGCTCTCGACCTGAAAATCCGCGTCGAAGGAAAACGTCGGCAGTTCGCGGTTCTGCATCCGGCGTCCGAACTTGCGATGCAGGGCGGCATCCGACAGATAGGTGATATGGGCGGCCATCCGCGCGACGCCGAGGCCGCGATGCGGATCGGTGCCCTCCTTGAAATAGCGGCCGCCGCGCCAGTCCGGATCGGCCATCACCGCCTGCCGCCCCAGCTCGTGGAACGCGATGTTCTGCGCCGAGTGCCGCGTGCTGCAGGCCACCGCCAGCGCCGAGAATACCCGCGCAGGATACGCCGCGGTCCACTGCAGCGCCTGCATGCCGCCCATGGAGCCGCCGACCACGCAAAACAGCGTTTCAATGCCGAGACGATCGAGCAGCATCGCCTGCGCGCGCACCATGTCGGGAATTGTGATGAGGGGAAAATCCAGACCCCACAATTTGCCGGTGGCGGGATTGGTCGTTGCCGGCCCGGTCGAGCCCATGCAGCCGCCGATCACGTTCGAGCAGATGATGAAATACCTGTCGGTGTCGAGCGGCCGGCCGGGACCGACCATGGTCTCCCACCAGCCGGGCTTGCCGGTCACCGGATGCACATTGGCAACGTGCTGGTCGCCGGTCAGCGCATGGAAGATCAGGATGGCGTTGGACCTGTCGGGGTTGAGTTCGCCATAGGTCTGGTAGGCGATCTGGAATGGCGTCAGATCAATGCCGCAATCCAGCCGCAACGGCTGGTCCGCGCCGAACAGCGCCAGTTGCGAAGACGGATGATCCGCTTCGTGCGCGCGCTCCTCGGTGTGGACAGCCAGGCTTGGTATCGACTTCACATTTGCCATTTTGGGTCCGACCTCCTTGGAGGTTTCACAACAGCACGGGAAATCAGGCCATAAAAAAACCCGGCCTGAACAATGAGTTCGGCCGGGATCAAATTGTCCCCGGCCTGTTTAGCAAGTTATTTAACGTGGCTGCAAGCCGGCCGGCTCAAATGACCACAGAACGGCCAAGCTAATCCCAAGCTAGGTTTCCGTCAAGACGGCTGGTCATTGCGCGGCGCGAAGCGACGAGGCAATCGGTTTTTCCGACCGCACAGAACCGGATTGCTTCGCGTTGCTCGCGATGACGGGGGGCGGTTGGCCCTTGCGGCGGGCTTCGAAGGATGGTTGTAGGTCACTCACCATGTCCCAACCGCCCCCGGCGCCGCCCTCGCTCGAGCTGCTGCGCAAAGAGATCGACGCCATCGACGAGCAGGTCCACGGTCTGCTGATGGCGCGCGGCGACATCATCGATCGCCTGATCCAGGTCAAGCAGACCCAGGAGATCGGCTCCGCGTTCCGTCCGGCGCGCGAGGCCGACATGATGCGGCGGCTGGCGGAGCGCCATCGCGGCATCCTGCCGCTCGATACGGTCGAGAGTATCTGGCGCGTCATCATCTCGACGTTCACTTACGTCCAGGCGCCGTTTTCGGTGCATGCGGATCTGTCACTCGGGGAATCCACGATGCGGGATTCGGCCCGCTTCCATTTCGGCTTCACCGTTCCCTTCGTCGCGCATTTCAACGCGCCGGCGGCGGTCGAAGCCGTGGCCAGATCGAAAGGCGATCTTGCGCTGGTGTCCGCGACTTCCAGCCGCGCGCCATGGTGGATCGCGCTCGAGACCGACGGCGCGCCGAAAATCATCGCCCGGCTGCCGTTCATCGAACGCGCCGATCACCCCGCCGCGTTGCCGGTGTTCGTGGTGTCGCGCGTCGCCGACAGCGCGATGGTGACCGAAGTGGAGACGTGGAGCGTGCGGGTTTCGGGGTGGAACGCGGAAGTCGCCCGCGCGCTGTCGCCGCTGGCGGAGATCGTCGCGGTGCCTGACGCCGCCTGTGACGGCGCGGCGCTGCTGGTTTCGGTGGCCGGCGCCCAGAGCGTGGAAAAGATCAGATCGGCGCTGATCGAAGCCGGCGCCTCGGTGCGCTCGACGGCTCTCGTCGGCAGCCACGCAAGGCGCTATACGGTGGTCCCCAGCGGGGCGGCGAAATAGCCTGCCCCGAATATCCGGAGTTGACGATGTCCCGACCCATGCCGAATCCCGGCATTCTCGATATTGCGCCCTACACGCCCGGCAAAAGCCCAGTGCCGGAGCCGGGCCGCAAGGTGTTCAAGCTGTCCGCCAACGAGACCCCGTTTGGCCCCTCGCCGAAGGCCATGGAAGTCTACAGGCAAGCCGCAGCGCATCTCGAGGATTATCCGGAAGGAACGTCGCGGGTGTTGCGCCAGGCGATCGGCCGCGCCTTCGGGCTCGATCCCGACCGCATCATCTGCGGCGCCGGCTCCGACGAGATTCTCAATCTTCTGGCGCACACCTATCTCGGCCGCGGCGACGAGGCGATCAGCACCGCGCATGGTTTTCTGGTCTATCCGATCGCGACCAAAGCGAACGGCGCCGCCAATGTAGTCGCGCCGGAAACCGGTTTCACCGCCGACGTCGACGCCATCCTGGCGCGGGTCACGCCACGGACAAAACTGGTTTGGCTCGCCAACCCCAATAATCCGACCGGAACGTACCTGCCGTTCGACGAAGTCAAGCGGCTGCGCGCGGGATTGCCGCCCCATGTGCTCCTGGTGCTCGATGCCGCCTATTCGGACTACGTCTCGCGCAACGACTACGAACTCGGCATCGAACTGGTGGCGACCACGGACAATACCGTGATGACCCACACCTTCTCCAAGATCCACGGCCTCGCGGCGCTGCGGATCGGCTGGATGTTCGGTCCTGCGCATATCGTCGATGCGGTCAACCGGATTCGCGGACCGTTCAACGTCTCGACGCCGGCGATGCTGGCGGCCGTCGCGGCCATCGAGGACACCGCGCATATGGAGATGTCGAGGACGCATACCGAGCACTGGCGCAACTGGCTGACCGCGGAGATCGGCAAGCTCGGCCTCAAGGTGACGCCAAGCGTTGCGAATTTCGTACTGATCCATTTTCCGCTGGAACAGGGCAAGACCGCCGCCGATGCCGACGCGTTCCTGACCAGGCGCGGACTGGTGTTGCGCGCGCTCGGCAATTACGGCCTGCCGCACGCGCTTCGGATGACCATCGGCACCGAGGAAGCCAACCGCCTGGTGGTCGACGGCTTGCGCGACTTTACAGGGCGGAAGTGAACGCCGCGCCGGTTTTTCCACGGATCGCGCTGATCGGCTTCGGGCTGATCGGCGGTTCGATCGCGCGCGCTGCGCGGGCGCAGGGGTTGGCAGGAGAAATCGTCGCCACCGCGCGCTCGGCAAAAACCCGCGCGCGGGTATCGGAACTCGGTGTCGTCGATCGTGTGGCGGATACCAATGCGCAGGCCGTGAAAGACGCCGACCTCGTCATCCTGTGCGTCCCGGTCGGCGCCTGCGGCCTGGCCGCCCAGGAAATCGCGCCGCATCTCAAGCCCGGCGCCATCGTTTCCGACGTCGGCTCGGTCAAGGGCGCGGTCGTACGCGACATGGCGCCCTGCTTGCCCGAAGGCGTGCACTTCATTCCCGCGCATCCGGTGGCGGGGACGGAGCACTCCGGCCCCGACGCCGGCTTTGCCGAGTTGTTCATCGATCGCTGGTGCATTCTGACCCCGCCGGAAGGCACCGATCCGAACGCGGTGGAGCGGCTGCGCGCATTCTGGGCCGGGCTCGGTGCCAAGGTCGAGACCATGACGCCGGACCACCACGACATGGTGCTCGCGATCACCAGCCATCTGCCGCATCTGATCGCTTATACAATCGTAGGCACGGCGGATGAGCTTGAAGGTGTCACGCAATCCGAGGTGCTGAAGTTCTCCGCCGGCGGTTTTCGCGACTTCACGCGCATCGCCGCGTCCGATCCGACCATGTGGCGCGACGTATTCCTCACCAACAAGGACGCCGTGCTGGAAATGCTCGGCACCTTCAACGAGGACCTGGCAAAACTCACCCGGGCGATTCGACGCGGCGACGGCGAGGCGCTGTTCGAGCATTTTTCGCGTACCCGCGCGATCCGCCGCGGCATCGTCGAAATCGGCCAGGACTCCGCGGCACCCGATTTCGGCCGCCCGCACGCGCAGCTGGGGAAGAAGGCCGAGTAATCTGCCCGTCGTCCCCGCAAGGACGCCAGATCTGTCTGTTCTCAAAACAGCGGCGGCACCTGTCCCACCTTGAGCGGCCCCAGAAACACCGCGCCGTCGACGAAGCGCAGCGGAAATGCCCGCGCCTTCCTGCCTTCCAGAACGGCTTCCTTGCCGAGCGAATTGATGCCGGCGGCAACGCCGATATTGGCATTCTGCTTGACCACGTTGCCGAGGCCGGGAATGGCTCGATTCAGCGCACCCAGCAGATTGTTGACGTCCTGGGTTTTCACGCCGGGAACCACGCGGTCGAGCGTCGCCTGCGGCACGCCCTGTTCAAGCATCTTCTCGATTCCCAACGCCGGGATTACCTTCTCGAACCCCGCAACCGTCATCTGCAATTCGCCGTCGAGACCGCCGCCGGGGCTGAGACCCAGGGTGCCCGCGGCGACTGCGATCAGGTCGCCCTGCGCGATCCGGGATTGCACGACCTCGACATGGCCGCCCGCAGCCTGCATTTCGCGATACCGTTCCGGCCAGGGCTTTGGCGAAAAATCCTTCAGGCCGCTGAACAGGATGCGCAGATCGGCATCGAACCGTTCGATGAGAAGCGGATGCAGGTCCTGCAAACTGCCGCCGGCGATCTGCAACACGGTTTCGATCACCGGATGATCCTGCGCCGAGCCATCGGCCAGGCGGGCGTGCAGCTCGACATGCCCGGCGCGCGCCAGCGGCGTCGGCAGCGAAGCGTTGATACGATCGATGACCAGATCATCGAACACGATGGCGGCGCGCTGCGGCACGGCCGGCAGGCCGACGATGCTGCTGCGGGCCTTGCTCCAGTTCACCGTCATGAAAGGCTGCCGATCCATGCCGGAAATCGTCGCCGGCGCGGTGAACTCCGCGATCAGCAGTTTGGGATCATAGGCTTGCGCCACCACCAGGATTTCGGAGAGCCGGGCCGTGATCGGGGCTTGCGGCGCAGCCGCGGTCTGCGCCATCAGCGCGACGCTGGCGCCGCTGCAGGAAACTTCGAAACGGAAGGGGAAGCCAGCCACCGAACGCTTGTCGCAGTCGTAGACCCGGCCCGATTTCGCCTCGCGGGCACGCCAGGCATCCGCCGTCTCATCGACCTTCGACGCCGCATGGAACCAGAACGCGCACCATGCGATGGCCGCGGCGAGCAACAGGACAGGCATGAGGAAAAGCCGCCAAAGCCGCTGCGGGCGTGGCGCGAGGGTCATATCGGACATGCGGCGACCTTGATCCGAGGAATTTGTCAATTGCACGATGCAGGCGCGCCATCAAGTTAACGCATTTTCATCGGAGGCGGAATTCTGCTAGCCGTGCGCGCCATGCCAGCCAAAATCCTGTCCGAGGCGAAATCTCCCAAAGGCGACCTCTGGGTGTTCGGCTACGGCTCGCTGATGTGGCGGCCGGGCTTCGAATTCATCGAGCAGGTCCCGGCACGGCTGATCGGCGAGCACCGCGCGCTCTGCGTCTACTCGTTTGTGCACCGGGGAACGCCGGAAAAGCCCGGCCTCGTGCTCGGCCTCGACCGCGGCGGCGCCTGCCGGGGAATCGCATTCCGGGTTGCGGAGAAGCATCGTATCGCGACCGTCGCATATTTGCGCGCGCGCGAGCAGGTCACCAGCGTCTATCGCGAGGTGATGCGCTCGGTATGGCTCGAAAACCACGCGCGCCAGCGCGTCAGCGCGCTGGCCTATGTGGTCGACCGCGGGCACGTGCAATATGCGGGGCGGCTGTCCTTGGCCGAGCAGATCCGCCACGTGCGGCAGGGCCATGGCCAGTCCGGACCGAACCGGGACTACGTGCTGGCCACGGTCCGCGCGCTTGACGCGCAAGGCTGCCAGGACCGGCAATTGCACCAGCTTGCCGGAATGTTGCACGACGACACCCCGCTGCACCGGTAGCCCCGCGCAAACCCGCGCCTTTGAAAAAGCCCTCGCGCTGCGTCGCGCGGTCTGCGACATTCCTCGTCAACAGAATGCCTATCGGGGAGAAACATATGCCGGCACTTCTGGGCGCGGGCGAGCACCGCTACCGCGTGGTCGAGAACTGGGCCAGGCTGCCGGAGGGGTGGAATCTCACCGACGTCGCCTCGGTTGCGGTCGACTCCAAGGACCGGGTCTATTTGTTCAATCGCGGCAGCCACCCGATGGTGGTGCTGGACCGCGAAGGAAATTTCATCTAAAGCTGGGGCGAAGGGCTGTTCAACCGGGCCCATGGCCTGCACATCGACGCCGACGACAACTTCTATTGCACCGATGACGGCGACCATACGGTGCGCAAATGCTCGTCCGACGGCAAGGTGCTGCTGACGATCGGTATCCCGAACCGGCCTAAGCCGTTCATGAGCGGCGAACCGTTCCACCGCTGCACCCACACCGCGCTGTCACCGGCGGGTGACATCTATGTATCGGATGGTTACGGCAATGCCTGCGTGCACAAATACACGCCGGATGGCAGGCTGATCAAAACCTGGGGCGAGCCGGGCAGCGATCCCGGCCAGTTCAACATCGTGCACAACATCGCCACCGACGCGGACGGCTTCGTCTATGTGGCCGACCGCGAGAACCACCGCGTCCAGGTGTTCGACGGCAACGGCAAATACGAGACGCAGTGGAACAACCTGCACCGTCCCTGCGCGCTGCATTGCTGCGGCGGCACGCAGCCGAACTTCGTGATCGGCGAACTCGGGCCCGGCATGGCCGTCAATAGCCAAGTGCCGAATCTCGGCCCGCGTCTGAGCATCGTGGACTTCCAGGGCAAGCGCATCGCGCGGCTCGGCGGCGAGAACGGCCCTGGCGTCGAACCCGGCAAATTCCTGGCGCCGCACGGCATCGCGCTGGATTCCCGCGGCGACATCTATGTCGGCGAAGTCGGCGTCACCGACTGGAAGACCAGTTTTCCGGATATGCCGATGCCACCTGAGGTGGCAGTAACGCGCTGCCTGCAGAAACTGGAACGCGTCTAGCAGGCCGGCTTGCCGGCTTCTTCACGCTTGTCGGCGCGGTTGATCGCGGGCACACTTGTCGGATTGAAGACAATTCGACGGGAATGCCATGCAACGCCGGCTGGCAGCAATTCTGGCTGCGGATGTGGTTGGGTACAGCCGCCTGATGGGCGCCGATGAGATGGGGACGCTTACCTCTCTCAAGTCGCATCGCCGCGATCTGATCGATTCGACCATCGCCGAGCATCGCGGCCGCATCGTCAAGACAACCGGCGACGGCATGCTGGTGGAATTCGCCAGCGTGGTCGACGCCGTAAGCTGCGCGGTGCACATTCAGCGCGCGATGGTCCGGCGCAACGCCGGGGTATCCGGCGACAAGCAGATCGTGTACCGGATCGGCATCAATCTCGGCGATATCATCATCGACGGCGGCGATATCTTCGGCGACGGCGTCAATATCGCCGCGCGCCTGGAAACGCTGTGCGAACCCGGCGGCGTCTGCATCTCGAGGGCGGCCAACGACCAGATCAGGGACAAGCTGTCGGTCGCCTTCTCCGATCTCGGCGAGCAGGCCGTGAAGAATATCTCGCGGGCGGTGGGCGTGTTCGGAATTACGGCGAGGGATATCGAGGCCCTGCCCGACTCGGTCGCGGCGACGCCTTCGCAAACAGTTGAGGCCGCCGCCACGCCGTACGAACAGGAAATCCGTTTCTGCCAGAGCAAGGACGGCGTGCAACTGGCTTACGCGCGAACCGGCCAGGGTCCTGCGCTGGTCAAGACGGGCCACTGGATGACCCATCTCGAATATGATTTCGAGAGCCCGATCTGGCGGGATTTCTACCATGAGCTATCGCGTGATCACGCTTTCTATCGCTACGACGCGCGCGGCAACGGGCTGTCGGATCGCGAGATACCCGACGTCAAATTTGAAAATTTCGTGGACGACCTCGAAGCCGTCGTCGATGCGGCCGGCATCGAGCGCTTCGCCCTGCTCGGCATCTCGCAAGGCTGTGCGGTTTCGATCGCCTACGCGGTGCGGCATCCGAAGCGCGTTTCCCGTCTGATTCTGCATGGCGGATTTGCCGTCGGCTGGAAGAAGCGTGCCCGGACCGACGCCGACAAGCAGGCCGGCGAAGCCATGGTCACCCTGATGCGGCTGGGATGGGGGCAAGAGAACCCGGCATTCCGCCAGATGTTCACATCGCAATTTATTCCTGGCGCCAGCAAGGAACAGGCCGACTGGTTCAACGAGTTTCAGCGGATCTGCTGTTCGGCCGCCGACGCCGCGCGCAATCTTCTGGCCAATGGCGAAGCGGATGTGAGCGGGCTGCTGTCGCAGGTCAAGGTGCCGACGCTGGTCATGCACGCCCGTCATGACGCCAGGGTACCGTTCGAATCCGGCCGGCGGCTCGCCGCCGGCATTCCCGGAGCCCGCTTCGTCCCGCTGGAGAGCGAAAACCACATCATGCTCGAAGGCGAACCGGCGCTGGCGCGGTTCCTCGAGGAGATGAAAGCTTTCATCGGGCCGGGGCACTGACCTGAACGCGCCTGCGCAGGATAACCTGCCGACGCTCTTCACAATCCCGCCGCGCTGCCTGTAGTATATGGTCTGGCGCTGCTTCGCAGCTCATGGAGGCTCGCGCGTGAACGCGCACGTTTCGCAGGGCGGTTGGCCGGTACTGGTATTGAATGCGGACTTCCGGCCGCTGAGTTACTATCCGCTATCGCTCTGGTCGTGGCAGGACGCGATCAAGGCGGTATTTCTCGATCGCGTCAACATCGTCGAGCATTACGACCGGGCCGTGCGCAGCCCCTCGTTCGAAATCCAGTTGCCGAGCGTGGTGTCGCTGAAGTCCTTTGTCAGGCCGTCGACGCATCCGGCCTTCACCCGGTTCAACGTGTTCCTGCGCGACCGCTTCGCCTGCCAGTATTGCTCCGCCGCCGACGATCTCACCTTCGATCACATCCTGCCGCGCTCCAAGGGCGGCCAGACCACCTGGGAAAATGTCGTCGCGGCGTGTTCTCCCTGCAACCTGCGCAAGGGCAACCTGACGCCGCAGCAGGCACGGATGTTTCCAAAACAGGCGCCGTTCGCGCCGACGGTGCATCAACTGCATCGCAACGGCCGGCTGTTCCCGCCAAACTATCTGCACGACAGCTGGCTCGATTATTTGTACTGGGATACCGAATTGGAGCCGTGAGTCCAACGCGCGTCTCTGCATTCAGCTTCCGGCTAGACCTGCCCCTTTGCTCTTCCTATGGTTGCGGATTGTGAGGTTGCGATCCAATGCATATTGCAGGAGTCAAAAATGCGATTTTCAGAAACCGCCGATTCGACCGAAACCACGACCTCCACCCCCGTTGATTGCGAGAAAGATCCGATCGCCTCGCTGACGCAAATGTTCGTCGGGATGGTTCAGGCAGGCCGCATCAGGCAGGGACAGTGTCCCGCCTTGCGGCCGGTATTTCTCAAGCCGCACGGCGTCGTCCACGGAACGTTCAGGATCCGTCCCGATCTGCCGGCCGATCTCAAGGTCGGCCTGTTTGCGGGATCGGAATATCCGGCCTGGGTGCGGTTTTCTTCGGATACGCTGCCGACCATCAGCGACTTCAAGACCACCGTGGGCGTGGGCATCAAGCTGTTCGGCGTGCCCGGGCCGAAGATTTTCGGACGGCCCGACGACACTACCGCCGATTTCATTCTGCAGAATTTCGACGTGTTCTTCGTCGACACCGCCAAGGACATGTGCGCCTTCACCCGCGCCGGCGTCGTCGAGCACGACTATGATTCGTATCTGAAGGCGCATCCCGAAACCAACGATCTTCTCAACGAGATGTCCCACCCGGTCGCAAGTGCGCTGGGGATCGATTACTGGAGCTGCGTGCCATTCGCTTTCGGGCCGCGCTTCGTCAAATACAAGCTCGAACCCGAGATCCGGATCGATCCGCCGATCGAGGCGCCCGCCGATCCAACCTATCTCGCCGCCGATCTGGAACGGCGGCTGAAGACCGGCGAAATCCGATTCCGTTTCATGGTCCAGTTCGGCGACGGGTCGGCGGATTTCCCCTTGGACAAGGCAAGCGTGCGCTGGGATGAAACCGTCAGTGTCCCCATCCACGTCGCCGACCTGATCCTTGGCCAGCAGGACGTCGCGGCCAGAGGCCAGGCCGGCTATGGCGAAAATCTCTCCTGGAACATCTGGCGCGTGACCAAGGAGCACGAGCCGCAGGGCTCGATCGCTCTGGCGCGCCGGGCCGTCTATGCCGCGTCGGCTCAGGCGCGCCACGACGTCAACGGCATTCCGGCGGCCGAGCCCGACCAGCCGAAGCCTGCGCTCGATCTTCCGGATTGCGTCGACGGCGTCGTGGTCCGCGCCGCCATTCATCCGGCGATCGGCGTCGCCCGGATCGGAGACAGCCCGACGGAATTCTTCGTCGGGCCTGAGGTCGTCGCACCCCTCGCCCATACCCCGGACTTTTATCGCGATCCCGTGAGCGGCGCCTTGAAACGGCAGGCGGCGCGCTTCCGCATCTACGGCTACAATGCCGGCGGCAAGGTGGTCGGAGAACTGACGCCGGACAATGCCGACATTCGCTGGACCGTTCATCTCGCCAACCGAAAAGCCCAGTGGTACGAATTTCAGGCGGCGCTCGATATTCCCGAAGCCGCTACGCTGTCGGTTCCGCGCCGCAATCCCGCCATCCACGGCGCGAGCCGGCAGACGCTGGTAATCGATCCCGGCCCGCGCAGCATCGCCGGCAAATCCGTCACCGATCGCGCCGGTCACGTGTTCGACACCGGGACGTTTAAAGGCACGCCGGTGACGCTCGGCGAACTTCAGACCGACGACCTCGGGCGCCTGCTGGTGCTCGGCGGCCTTGGCAAATCCGCGTCGCCTTCGGGCGCACCGGTTTATGACCCCGCCAATCCGAATTCATTCAACAATGCGGCGGACTGGTATGACGACATATCCGATGGCCCGGTCACCGCCGCCGTTTCGATCGATGGACGCGCGATACCGGTGGAAGGCGCCTGGGTGGCGGTCGCGCCGCCGAATTATGCGCCCGACATTATCGGATGGCGCCCGCTGTACGATCTTCTGGTCGATGTCTATGTCCAATGCGGCTGGCTGCCGATGCCGGCAACCGTGTCGTTCAAGGACGACATTCTGCCCGTGCTGCAGCGGCTGTCCGGTCTGCAGTGGGTAAACAAGGGATTCGCGACCCTGTTCGGGCGCGGCTGTCCGATGGATTTCGACAATCCCGACTTCATCGCCAAGCTCGGCCGCAAGCCCGATCCGGCCACCAGGTCCGATCCCTATGCGGAATTACGGCAGGTCATCTTCAACAGTTTCCGCCCGTCTTTTCCAAGGGTGGACGAGCCGCCATTGTGGCCGCATCCATGGCCATGGATCTACGGCGACTCCTACGGATCCTTTGCAACGGATGCGCCCGACAACTATCTGCATCTTCCGTCGGTGAAAGAGGTTGCGCTGAGACGCTGGGTCGCGGGCGATTTTATCGACGATTGGACGCCGGCAGCCGCGCCCGCGCGCACCAGGCTCGAGAACTTCCCGCTGGACGAACGGCCCGCGATGCTCGACCGGGCGGCGCTGACCTATTGTCTCGCCGACGCTTTTCATCCCGGCTGCGAAATGACCTGGCCGATGCGCCATGCCAGCATGTACGAAAAGCCGTTTCGCATTCGTCATCGCCGGGAAGGCGAGCCGGACCCCGACTATGGCGACACCCTCGACCAGCAGACCGCGCTGAAGCCCGGCGGTCCGCTGTACGCCCAGGGTCCCGGCGACATTACGCGCTGGATGGCGCTTCCCTGGCAGGGGGATTCGGCGTTCTGCCGCTCCGGATACGACACCGCCTATGATCCTTATGTGCCGACGTTCTGGCCGGCACGGGTTCCAAACCAGGTGCTGACCGAGGAGGACTACCAAACCGTCATCAATACCGCGCTTCCACGCGAGCAACGGATCGCGGCGTTCAATCATCGTCCGGACTGGGAGCGGGCCATCCTCAAGGGCTCGGTCGCCGAAGTGATGGCGAAAATGATCGCGCATTTCGGCGCGATGGGAATCGTCGAGCAGCGGCCGGGCATCGAGGGAGATCCCGACTTTCCGCCGATCATGTTCGTCGAATCATTGGCCGCCAGCAAACTTCACACCGAATCTGTGAGAATCAGCCGGGCGCTCGCCCGCCCTTCCGAACCCCTCAGCCGGACCGCGCGTGCAGGCTGGGAAAGCGAGGAGCAGCTCCAGGAAGCCCGGAACGTGCGGATCCGGCCGCTGCAACGATGATGCACGACGTGCTGGTCGCCGGCGCCGGACCGGCGGGCGCCGTGGCCGCAACGCTGCTTGCCCGCCGCGGGCTTCGGGTCGTCCTGGCCGACGGCGTCGATCCGGCGCGGCACAAGATCGGCGAGCATCTGGCGGCTGCGGCGGTAAACTTGCTGCACAGGCTTCGGATCGACTTCCGGCCGGACCGGCACGTGCGGGTCGGCGGCGTTCTGTCATCCTGGGGATCGGACCAGTTGATCGCGATCGATTCGATCAACGATCCGCAAGGCCCCGGTCTGCTGCTCGATCGAACCGCATTCGATGCGGCGCTCAGGGCGAATGCCATCGCCGCCGGCGCCGAATTTCGCTCCGCGAATGTGGTGCGGGTCAGCCGGGGCGCCGGCTGGAACGCACTACTGCGCGACGGCTCCGCCGTCTCGGCGCGATGGCTTGTCGATGCCACCGGCCGCCGTGCGTTGCTGGCGAAACATCTGGGCATCGCGCGCCGGCGCGACGCGCGCGTGGCGGCGGTGTATCGGGTCGGCGCCAACGATGGTCCGCGGCTCGACCGCACCATGATCGAGGCCACTCCGCACGGATGGTGGTATGCGGCGCACCTGCCGGACGGCAGATCGATCGCAGGCTTTCATCTGGCGATCGACGATGCGCCGGGTTTCGCCAAACAGCCGGACGCATGGTCGCATGCGTTGAACGAGACGATCCACATCAGGACGCGATTTCCGCCCGCGCGCTTTGCGACGCGGCTCGCTCCGATCGAGGCCGGCGGGGCATGTCTCGCCCGGTTCTCGGGTGAAGGCTGGCTCGCCTGCGGCGACGCCGCTCTCTCGTTCGATCCGGTGTCGGGGCAAGGCATGCTTGCCGCTATTCACCACGGCGCGCTTGCCAGCGACTGCATCGCCGAGGCGCTCGATGGCGAAACCGCGGCGCTCGATGAATATTCCGGCCGCCTCGACCACCTCCGCAAGGTTTATTCCCGACGTCATCGCGAAGTGTATCTGCGAGAGCGCCGATGGCGATCGATGCCGTTCT
Organism: uncultured Bradyrhizobium sp.; assembly: GCF_964252615.1. Taxonomy (NCBI): domain Bacteria; kingdom Pseudomonadati; phylum Pseudomonadota; class Alphaproteobacteria; order Hyphomicrobiales; family Nitrobacteraceae; genus Bradyrhizobium; species uncultured Bradyrhizobium sp. The sequence goes on along the minus strand of NZ_CAXUNQ010000034.1, from coordinate 33,459 downwards.
GGTCGTCCTGCATCCGGCCGCTCGAACAGATCGCCTGACCGGACGAAGGATTTCATGCGCCTGACGCAATCCGCGAGTTTCGCAACGCCGCATCCTGAGATAGGATTGCGACGAATGAAGCAGGTAGCCGGCCCGCCCGCTTGCGAGATCACGATGTCTTTTGTCGAAGCCAATGCCGAATACGAAACCTGGCTGAAAGAACAGTGCGACGTCGTCGACAAGGACCTCGCGGCGAAGCACGAACGGATGAAAGACAGCCCTTTCATGTTCCTGCGGGCGACCTATTTCCGCTGGGCTAAAAGCATCCCGACCCTCTGTCCCGAACTGGCGGATGCTCCGGAAGTCCTGGCCGTCGGCGACCTGCATCTGGAAAATTTCGGCACCTGGCGCGATGCCGACGGGCGCTTGGTCTGGGGCGTCAACGACTTCGACGAAGCGGCCGTGATGCCCTACGTGCTCGATCTGGTGCGCCTTGCCACCAGCATCCGGCTGGCGCCCGACCGCTCGGTGCCCAACACGAAGGTCGCGCACATCCTGATCGCCGGTTATCGCGAGGGGCTTCAGCTGCCGCAACCGGCACTGCTCGACGAAGGCGAGACCTGGTTGCGCTCCTATGCCATCGGCACCGACCTGGAGACCGGAAAATTCTGGAAGAACATCGACAAAGCCAAGAAATATCCGCTGATCGACGGCAAGGCGGGCGGCAAGCCGCCGCGCGATGTCATGCAGCTCCTGAAGGCTAGCCTGCCAACGGGAGCGACCGGCATCCGCTATCGACGGCGGATTGCCGGCGGCGGCAGCCTGGGGCGCCCGCGCTACGTCGCGATCGCCGACTGGCGCGGCGGACGGGTGATGCGCGAAGCCAAGGCACTCGTCCCCTCGGCCTGGACCTGTGTGCATGGCGCGCAGCCATCGGGCTTCCTGAAACTGGCGCGAGGCCAGTATCGCGCGCCGGATCCGTTCCTCGATGTCCAGGACGGGTGGATCCTCCGCCGCCTTGCTCCCGACTCCCGCAAGATCGAGCTTGATGAGGATGCCGCCACGCATCTGAAGGACTATCTGCTGCAGGCGATGGCTTTCGACCTTGCCTCGATTCATGCCGCGGGCTCGGCCGGTGTCGAGGCGCTGCGGCGCGACCTGAAGAAACGGCCGCGCGACTGGCTGTTCAACGCAGCCAAGACCGCCGCAGATTCGGTGAGGAAGGACTACGAGGAGTGGCGCTACGCGCCGCGCAAGTAATCGCATCGCCGGTCGATCGACAAGACGGAGAGTTCAGATGTCCAGGCCATCCCTTCGCAGCCTTGCGTTCGCCGCGTCTGCCGCGGGCACGCTGATCGCCCCGCAGGCCGCCCCGGCGGCCTCCACGACGGCATGTACCGCGCTCAACATCTGTTATTGCATCAATGCGGACAACAAGGCCGCGATCGAGGCCAATATCGCTCGCATCCGCCAGATGCTGGCCGACGAGCGCGGCCGCGGCAGATCGATCGGCTATATGAGCATTCCGCTCTCGCCCGCCGGCGGCGGCTATTTCCCGATCAACCAGGAGATCGCCCGGCAGTCCAAGGACAGGATCGAGAAACGCTTCGGCGCATCCTCCGCATGGATGCTCGATCCCGGTGCCGCCGGAAACCTGCCGGCGGGCGCCACCGGCGCCGACTACATGTACATGTGGACGACAATACTCGAGGGCCCGCGCGGCATGGGCGAGGATTTCGACTTCTTTTACTTCGTCGGACCGACGGATTTCGGACGCTTCTTCGCGCTCTCCGGCGAAGGCGACTTCACCACGATCGAAGCCTATTTCGACAGCCGCGCCGCCACCGATCCAGAATTCAAGAAGGCGGTGGATCAGGGCAAGCTGACGAAGTTCGGCTTCCGCAATTATTACGGGCTGAAGGCGTCGGTCGCCTTCAGCTACGGCTCCCATGACGAATGGAATATCGCGCGTCTGCTCAACGAGCGGCGGCGCGGCGCCGCCGACTTCGGCATCGCCAACCAGTTGCCGGTGCTATTCGACGGCCAGCCGGTAAACCCCGGCAGCTACGAGGCTTCCACCGCAAGCGGCGACGTCGGCAGGTGCATCAATTGAGGGGGACCGGGCAGGCCCCGGCCATGACGACCTGGGCCAGGCCTGACAGGGTCAGCTCCGCCATCGCCGGGCTTGTCCCTACCCTATGCACACCTCTCGGCCGTCATTGCCGGGCTTGACCCGGCAATCCATCCGCTTCGAAACGACTCTTTCGAAGATGGATGGATACGCGGTTGAAGCCCGCGTATGACCAGATGTGAATCCGGTAGGGCTTGTCCTGGCCATCCACGTCTTTCTTGCTTGCGCACCGTCGCCTTTCGCCAAAGACCTGATCGGGCTTGCCGAACGTTGTCTTTTGATCCGCACAGACATAATCTCGTCGGAATTTGTCTTCAGATACAAAGCACTTAGCGAACAACGGGGGCGTTGGTCAAAGCGGTACTGAACCGCAGCGGGACTCTCATCATGGCTTCCGATAATGCCGTTGCACCGCCGTCCGTGTCGCGCATTCCCGCTTCCTTGCTGTTGTCGAACGGCGTCGCGCGGCTCGAAGTCACCCTGAAGCTCACGACCGCGATCCTGGCGCTGGCGGCCGGTGTCTACACCTATCTTGGCGTCCGCGAACTGCTCAACGGCAGTCCGACCACGGTGTTCTTCGCAGCCGTGATCTATTCGGTCGCGGTATCCGTGGGCATCTACGCGTTCTGGGTGTTCCTGATGCAGTTCATGCCCCATGTCGTGGGCCGCACCGGCCGCGGCCTGATGGCCGGCTGCATGCTGCTCGGCTCGCTGATGATCGTGGCGATGTCGTCCTGGCTCAACGCCTCGGCGCTGGCGGGCGCCGCCGCGATCCAGCAGCATCTTGCCATCACCGTGCAGAACTATACCCGCGATCTCGACACCGCCAACAGCAACGCCATCGCAGCCCAAGGTCTGTTGCCTGACATCCAGCTCGCGTCGTCGCGCTTTGCAAAACTGGCCGATGCGGAGCGCGCGGGATCGCTGACCGGCACGGCGGGCTCCGGCACCGTGGTCCAGCTTCTGACGCAGATGTCCGGACAGCTCGACAGTCTCGGTCAGGAGGTGCAGGCCTCGGGCAAGCGCGTCTCGGCGCTGTTCGAGCAGGGCGGCAAGAATCTGGCGAAGATGCGCGAGCTTATCTCCGACCGCGGACCGATCGCAACGCGCAGCGACGCGTTCGCCACCGAATCGCTGGCGCTGATGGGCGTGATCGCCAATCTGCAGCAGACGTCCGTAGCACCGGCGGTAAAGCGCGCCGCGGCTTCGCTGTCGTCAGGCTTCATCGCGCCGGCCGCGGGCGGACGCAGCTCCGATCTCGCGGATCGTCAGACTGCGGTTGTGGGCAAGGTGGAAAGCTCGATCGCGGCGCAGGCGGCGTCACTGTCGGAGGCCGCGGAGAAAATCCTCGCAACGCCGCGCGTCGAGCCGGCGCGCTTTCAGGCGATGTCCCCGGCCGAGGCGGTGCTGCGCTACGCCGGCGATTTCATCCCGAGCTGGGCCGGCGCGATCTCGATCGACCTGATGCCGGCGGTGCTGGTGCTGATCCTCTGCGTGGTGCATGCCGCGATCCGGCGCGAGGGACTTCCCGCCGTCAGCGCATCGAACATGACCGCGGGCGAACTGGTCGCGGCCTTGCGGATGGCGCGCGAGGTCGAAGAGGCGCGGCGGATGGTGCCCGGCGAAGCCGCGCCTGGGAGCGGGCCGGCGATCGAGCCGGCCGCAGCCGTGGACGAAAACGTCACCTCGCTGTCATCGGCGCGGCATATCAAGTAGGCGCGCGTCATGCAGCAATCCGTCACGATGTCGCAACGGTTCTACAACTGGCTGTCGGACAATCCCGACCAACAGGTGCTGCGCTGGATTTTCCGCAGCGTTGTTGCCGTGACGGTCGCGACGCTCGCCGCCGACCTTGCCACCACCAACGGATGGACCGGCAGCCCCGATCCCACACAGACCCCGGCGGAGACGGTCCAGCCTGGTTTCGATCTGCCAATGCCGTCGATTCTCGCCCCGCTGATGCCCGGCGGCGACAAACGACTGGCGCCGCTGCCGCAGCCGGATGGCGCGATGGCCAAGCCGATGACGTTCGAACTGACGGGCGGCGGCAGGCTGACGGCGACCGGCACCATCACGCCGGGCATATCGGAAGCGTTCGCGGCAGAGATCGCAAAGCGTGGCGATTACATCAAGACCGTGGTGCTGAATTCACCGGGCGGTTCGGTAACCGATGCGCTGGCGATGGGCCGGCTCATCCGCGCGAAAAAATTCGCCACCGAAGTCGAGGCGGGGAAATATTGCGCGTCATCCTGTCCGCTGCTGTTTGCGGGCGGGGTCGAGCGCCGGGCAGGAGACAAGGCCGCGATCGGCGTGCATCAGGTGGCTGCAATCGGTTCGGCCGGCGCTGCGCCGCGGGACGAGATGGACGTGGCGCAACGCATCTCGGCACGATGCCAGCGCTATCTCGGCGACATGGGCATCAACCTGCAGGTCTGGGTGCATGCCATGGAGACGCCGCATGACAGACTGTTCATCTTCAAGCCCGATGAACTGCAGGCCTTGAACATCGTGACGACCGGCGCGTCGCCCGCTGCAAGCCCGGCGCAAACTGCACCCGCACTGCCATCGCCCGCGCCTAAAGTGCGTTCGTAATACGACCGGCATCCCGAGGTGCCCGCCGCGTGCCCGCTCCGGCTCCGGCAGACATCGGAACCATCTTCAGCCGATCACGTTGTCAGCCGTCATCGGAGTCTCCTCATGCGTGTTTTTCTCGGAATGATTTTGGGTGCGCTGCTGTTGATCGTGGGCGTTTACATTCGCGATTCGATGGCGACCTCGACCGTTGGCAGTGGCCAGGTCACGCAGGCCGGCCGAACCATCGTCAATTGGGACGTGGCGGCGACCGACTGGAATGCGTTGAAAGCACGCGCCCAGGATGACTGGATCAAGCTATCGTCGAAGTGATGATACATCCGTAGGCGTGTCGAGCACAGCCCGCCTTCTCGGTTGTGCGGTGGGTTCCGCTGCGCTTCAACATATTATTTCTTCGCCGCTGCCTTCCTTGCGTCGGCGATGGCCTGATCGAACTGCGCCATGGTCAGCGCGCCGGGAACGCGGAATTTTCCGATGATGAACGCCGGAGTACCCCTGAAACCGAACGCGGTGGCCTGATCGTTATTGCGCGCCAGAATAGCGTCGATCGCTGCGGCGTTGCTGTCGCGGTCCCTGGCTGCGCGGTCGACATCGATGCCGGCGCCGGCCAGCAGTTCGCGGATGCGCGGTTCGGTCAGTCTTGAGGCAGTGGCCATCAGCGCGTCGTGAGCGGCCACGTATCTGTCCTGGTATTTTGTCGCCAGCGCCATTCGCGCCGCGGCAATAGAAATCGGCCCCAGCACCGGCCAATCCTTGTACACCAGCTTTACCTTGCCGTCGTCCTGCACCACCTGCCGCAGCTCGGGTTCGAGTTTGCGGCAATACGGGCAGTTGAAATCGAAATATTCAACGATGGTGATATCGCCATCAACGTTCCCCGCTGCCGGAATATCGGGATCGCGCAATACGGCGCTTTCATTCAGCACATTGCCGCCGTCCTCCTTGCCAAGCGCCGATCCCGGCGCGATGTCGATGCCAAGCATGACGGCGCCCAGCCCCATCACGCCGAGCATTTCGCGCCGCGTCGGGCTGGCAGGCGGCCGATACGGATCAAAAAATGGTTGCATGGCTGGCCTCCGGGGGGCTGATAGGGAATATCAACCCTCAAGATAGGGACAAGTTGCGCGCCAGCATATACAGCGCCACCGCAATAATGACCACCGCAAACACAATGTTGAGCGCGCCGCGGCGGTTTGCCAAACGCTGTGCGGCGCGGGTGCCGATCAATCCGCCGGCGATACCGCCGGCGACAAACAATCCCGCGAGGTTCCAGGAAATCAGCCCGGAATAAGCGTAGCTGGCCGCGGTTGTCATCCCGAAAGCGGTGACGGCGACCAGTGACGAACTGATCGCATTCATGATCGGCATGCCTGTTGCCAGCATCAGGGCCGGCACGATCAAAAATCCGCCGCCGATGCCGAAGAAGCCGGCCAGCGTCCCGGTCCAAAGTCCAAGCGAGACCACCGCAGGCGTATTGGTCCAGCTCATCCGCGCATCGGCAAGACCGACCCGCGATCGCGTCTTCAGCATCAGAACGGCGATTGCCAGCATCAGCAGCGCGAACAGCGCCAGCAGTTTCTGGCCGTCGACCATCTTGCCGGCAATCGACCCGACGAAGGCTCCCGCGACGCCGGCAGCGGCGAATGTCAGCGCGCACGACCATCGCACGGTGCCCCCTCGGGCATGGTTCGACAGATTGACCGCAGCGTTGGCGGCGACGGCCACCGCGCTGGTCCCGATCGCCACATGCGCGTCGGGCACACCGACCACATAAACCATCAGCGGCACCGCCAGGATCGATCCGCCGCCGCCAACCAGACCGAGCGAAAATCCGACCAGCATCCCCGATGCCAGCCCCAACATGCCCTGGATCATGGAGATCATCAATGCGGAGGTGCCTCCCTGGCCGGCGCGAGCGTGGAGCAGCGTCAGCCTATAGCTCCATGACGCCGGGATCAATTCAGCGCACCAGCAGGGTCACCGTGAGCGGCACCAGCAGCGAGGTCACCAGCGCGTTGAGACTCATGGCGATGCCCGCAAACACGCCCGCGACCGCATCGACCTGGAAGGCGCGCGCCGTGCCGATGCCGTGCGATGCAAGCCCGGCCGCGAAACCGCGCGCGCGAAAATCTGTAATTCCCATCCGGTTCATCAGCGGCGTGACGATGATCGCTCCCATGATGCCGGTAAACACCACCGCAACCGCGGTCAGCGACGGATCGGCGCCGAGTGATTCGCTGACACCCATGGCAACGCCTGCCGTCACCGATTTAGGCGCGAGCGACAACACCACGGTGCGCGGCAGACCCGCAGCCTGCGCCAGCACTACCACGGAGACGATTGCGGTGGCGCAGCCCGCCACCAGCGCGGCCAGCATCGGCAGGACCGCCGCGGCCACCACCTTGCGGTTTTCATACAACGGCACCGCGAGCGCCACGGTCGCGGGCCCCAGCAGGAAATGCACGAACTGCGCTCCGCCGAAATAGGTGGTGTAGGAGGTGCCTGTCAGCATCAGGAACGCTGCGATGATCCACATCGCATGCAGCACGGGATTGGCGAGCGGATTGCGCTGCGTCGCCTGCGATACCGCATCGGTGAGGGCATAGACCAGCAGCGTCACCGTCAGCCACAGCAGCGGGGTCTGCGACAGATAAACCCAAAGCGCGAACGGAGCGCCGCTCATGGCGCGCCCGGCTTTCGCGCCATCAGCCGGCTCGCGATCAGGAACGTTGCCACCGTCACCAGCAGGGTGATGACGACGGAGAGCGCGAGCACGGCGGTGACGGCCAGGCCATGCTCGGCAACCAGATCGAGCTTCTGCACCACGCCGACGCCGGCCGGAACGAACAACAGCGAGAGATGCGCAAGCATGTTCTTTGCGACGGTTTCGACGCGGTCCGGCCGCAACGGTCCGCGCGACAGCGCCGCGAAGCGATCACGTGCCAGTAAAAGCAACAGCAGCATCACGAGGCCGATCACCGGGCCCGGCATCGGCAGCGCAAGCCCGCGCACCACTATCTCGCCCGCGAGTTGGCACAACAATAGGAGGCTGAGGCTAGCGATCATGAAAGCACCGGGCGGCAAGCTCCCGCATCAGGGTGCCGATGCGGACGGTTGTCAATCGTCCGGCGTGGCGTAGCGGCAGCATTATCCGCGCCGCGGCAGCGCCATCAAGGTCCCGGTCATGGTCGCGATCAGGCTTTCCACGCCGTCGTGTTCGGCGAATGCCTGCGCGTCGCACACCGTCAGCGTACGGCCGGGCTTGACGACATGCGCGCGAAACACAAATCGATTGCCACGCGCCGGCGCCAGCAGATTGGTCTTGAACTCGACGGTCAGAACGTCGCAATCCGCCGGCATCAATGTGAAGGCTGCGATACCGCAGGCGGTGTCGAGTCCCGCTGTGATGACGCCGGCATGCACGAAGCCGTTGTGCTGGGTCAAGGCCTGCGAATACGGCATCGCGAGGTCCACCTCGCCGGCCTCAAGCCGGGCGACCGAGATACCGAGCGTCCGCATCGCCTGCTGCCGGTCGAACGTCGCGTGCGCGGCGGCACCATAGTCGGGATTTTTCGGTTCGAAGCGCGGCATGGTCCGCCTCACGTCTCAGAGAGTTCGAAAAGATGATCGCAATCCTGCGGCACGCCGACGCGGCCCACACATCTCGTCATACGCGGGCTTGACCCCTGTATCCATCCGTCTTCGGAAGATGTCGTTTCGAAGCGGATGGATTGCCGGATCAAGCCCGGCAATGACGGCCGAGATGTGCGCATCCGTGGATGCCCGGCACAAGGCCGGGCATGACGACGGGCTGGTCGCAGCGCTCAGGCTGCACCTTTCAGCTTTTTGGTGCACTCGCTGTAATAGCCGCCACCCTTCTGGATCCATTTCAACCCACCATTGGCATTGCTGGCCTTGTTGGCGTTGTACTGGTCGACGCAGGTATGCATGCGGGCCTTGCCTTCGGTCTCCTTCGAATATTTCGAATCCACCGCTTTCGGGAAAACCGCATCGCCCATCGGCACCGGCGCAGCGGAGCCTGCCGCCGGTTTTGGCGCCGCGGCCGGCTTGGCTTCCACTGCCTTCGGTGCCGGCACGGCCGGAGCCGCGGGCGTCGCGGCCGCATCCGTTCCGCATTCGGCCTTGCGGAAGTCATTCCATTTCTGGCCGTTGAGCGTGCCGGCGGTTTGCGCCGCCTTATATTTCGCACTGCATTCCTGCATCGTCAGCGCCTGGGCCGGCATCGCCGCGAGCATGGCGAAACCCGACGCCGCCAGCGTGCACACTACTTTAGCGCGAGTGATCATTTTTGTTCTCCTGAACAGTTGGTAGATTGGAGATCGCCATCCTAGCGCGCCGGCAGCACGTGACAACGCGGCGATCCATTGCCCGGCCAAATAATTGTGATGGCAAAACCGTCGTGCGTGCCGCTTCGTTCACCCACGGTTCAGTCGGGCGCCGCGACGGTGCAACGCTTCCAACCCGAGGTGCTGCCATGATGACTTTTGCTACCCGCGCCGCTGCGGCTGCCGTCACATCCTTGCTGCTCATGAGTCCGGCGTTCGCGCAAACGACCACGCCCGCGACCCCTGCGCCGGCGGCGAAAACCGCGCCGGTGTCGAAAGCAATGCCTGCGGAGAAGAAGGCCGAGAAGCCGCGCACCGCGGCGTCCTTGCAATGCTCCAAGGAGGCCGACGCCAAGAGCCTGCACGGCAAGGAGCGCAAGAAATTCATGTCCGAGTGCAAGAAGGCCGCGGCTGACAAGTCGATGTGATCTTCGCCGCGGTCCGTAGCACCGGGAATTGGAAAAGAGGCGGCAGCGCGCAACGCTGCCGTCGTTTCAACGCATTTGTCCCCGGCCCCGGCTTTTGCCATAAGGCGATGTGTCCCTGGTCCCTGCATCAATGGCGTCGGCCTTTCCCAGCCGCACGACGATCCTCAACGTGCTTGAGACGCTGCTGATCGGCAGTGCCGGCGGCCTGCTTTTCCTGTGGGCCGAGCTGCCGGGCGGATTGATCTCCGGCGCGATGATTGCGGTGGCCGGCGCGGGCCTTGCCGGACGGCCGCTTGGCCTGCCGCAGCCGATTGCGCACGTCATCCTGATGACGCTCGGGCTGTCGCTGGGTTCGATGGTCTCGCCGGTGATGATCAGGAATCTCAGCGCCTATCCTATCACCATCGCGCTGCTTGCCGCAGCGACGTTCTGCGCCACCTTCGCAAGCAGCTTTTACCTGCAACGAATCCACGGCTGGGACCGCACCTCGGCGCTGTTAGCCGGAAGCCCCGGCGCGCTCTCGCAGGTCATCATGCTGGCGACCGAGCGCGACGCCGACGTCGCCGGCATCGCGGTGGTGCAGATCATGCGGGTGATCATCCTGACGGCCGCGGTGCCGTTGCTGCTGGCCGCCGTCGGCGTGTCGGGCCACGGTGCGCTGCCGTCGCGCGGCCCCTCTGCGACGCCGGTCGCGCTGGCCGAATTGGCGGCGGTCGCGGTCGCGGCGGCGCTGTTGCTGCGCTGGTTGAATTTTCCCGCGAGCTGGATGTTCGGCGCCATGCTCGGCTCTTCGGTGATGCATGGCGCCGGCTGGGTCGAAGGCGGCGTGCCGCAATGGGCCTATCTCACCGCGCTGATCGGGATCGGTATCCTGATCGGATGCCGCTTCGGCAAGATCAGCCCGCGCACAATCCTCAGCCACATCGCGGCGTCGCTCGGCTCGTTCGGCGTGGCGATTGCCATTTCCGCGGTGTTCGTCGCCGCCATTGCCCTGATCACGCACGTGAAATTCGGCGACATCGTCGTCGCTTTCGCACCGGGTGCGATGGATGCGATGCTGGCGCTGGCGCTGACGCTGCATGTCGATCCGGTGTTCGTCGGCGCGCATCATCTGTCGCGCTTCATCTTCGTCTCGATCGCGACGCCGGGCATCGTGCACCTGTACGGAAGAGCTCAGGACGATCTGGACGACTAGCGTGGCTGCATCGTTCTCGCGATTCCCCACCCCGCCAGCGCCGCCATCGCCAGCGAGATCAGCACGTTGTAGCCTGCCAGCGACAGCCCGAGAAACCGCCACTGCACCTCGTCGCAGCGGATCACCTTGACCCTGTCGAGATTGTCGAACAGGCTGCCGGCCTGGCCTGGATCGAATGCCGATCCGGTGCATTCGGTCGGACCCGGCCAAAAGCCCCATTCGACGCCGGCGTGAAAGCCGCCGAGCCAGGCATTGGCGAGCGCCGCGAGCGCGAGAAGCGCGAGGCCGGCAATCAGCACGCCGCGCGGCGCATCCCTTGCCGCCGCGAACGCCAGCAGCGCGCCGAGCGGGATCGCCAGATAATAGGCATAGCGCTGCTCGAGGCAGAGCGGACACGGCCGGATGTCCAGCACCAGCTGGAAGAACCACGCGCCGGCCAGGGTCAGCGCGGCAACCATTGCTATCCCCAGCGCCGCCGTCAGCGCCGGGCTGGTTTCGCGCGCGTGCAACGGCTTTACGGCAGCGTCCAGCGTCACGTCATCACCCTCCGGTCGAGAGCGTCCTATCCCGGGCCTATCGGCCTGTCGAGGCCGGATCAATCACACTGGAGTGTTTGGAATCGCCCTCTGCGCATTGGAGCAGCCTTCCAGCGCCGTCCGCCGCGGGTTGACCAGAAGTCGCCGCCCGCTATATTCCGCCGGCTTCGTCGCCTTAGCCTCCAGGGCCAAACGCGACGACAAGCCCCTGTGGCGGAATTGGTAGACGCGCTCGACTCAAAATCGAGTTCCGCAAGGAGTGCTGGTTCGATTCCGGCCAGGGGCACCAGAAGCGCGACGACCTTCGAGGCCGAATTGCAACGGGCATGCTGGCCGATATCGGACTTGTGTTGTTCGCGAATTCGCCGATGGACGTTAACTGCGCAATGCAGATGTCGCTCGATCTGAGGGCGATGACCTTTTCATCTGCCGCCAGGTCGCGGGCGCGCTCGCTTTGGAACAGGACAGCCGTCAGGTTATTTTGGAAGCAGGCGATATAATGCTTCTCGAACCGCTCCCGGCACCAGCCGGGTGGAGAGCAGCGTTATCGATGGAGTGAGGGATATTCGAGTTAAGGTCAGCTCTCTCGGACCTTACATTGAGCCACAGGAGCAAAAGAAAAATATTCGAGCGGGGATACAGAGGCAAATATGCTCAGCGCGCACCACACCTGGGACTGGCATCAGCAGCGAAAGATCTCTTGAAGAGCATTCCGCGGGACCATCATTGTATCGCAGCAAGCAGAAGTCTATCCGGGGGACCGGACGCCCTATTCCAAACCGAGTTCGAAATCATTGTCCCGGTCGCGGCTGCTTAGAAGGCGGCCGGCAGCATCACCGGTAACTCAGATTACAGGTGCGAGTAGAACTTTGGGTTCATGTCAAAAAGGCCGTAGTATAACGTTAGGGGACAGATGCGCGGTGCCGGCCAGGGGCACCAGAACGACTGTTCGCAAATCTCAAATCAACGACGCCACCGACCCCAGCCCGATGATATGCGCCAGCGAGCGGACTTCACGTTTCTGGTCTTCGCGCAGCTGGAACAGGAGTGGCATCGCTACCGATTTGAGCTGCTGTACCTCCGCCCACTCCGGATCGATCGGCGCGCCGGTGACGGAGGGATTGGCCTGACGGGCCGCGTGGATCTTTCGCGCAATGGCGCGCAGCGCGCTTTCCACCCCGGGCCAGTGCTGCTCCTGCGCGGGCGACAGTTTCAGCCGTTCCTTGATGCCGGCGATCTGGACGTCGCTGAGCAATGCATAGGTTTTTTGCACCGCCGGTTTTGCCGCGGCCTTCGGCTTGTCGGCGGGAGGAATCGACGACGGAGCTGCGATCTTCGGAGGCTGGGGACTGAACGGGCTGTCGGATGCGAAAGCCTGCCGCAGCTGCTCGGGCATTTGTTGAGAGCTATCTCTGGCCGGCGGCGGCGCCACCGCCAACTTGTCCTTCTTGCCTTCGCGGTTCGCAAACGGTCCCTGGGCCACGGCCGGCAGGATCTCCGAGCTTGCCGCCGGCTCACCGTCACGGCCGAGGATGCTGGCCAAGGCCGCGCCGGCGACCAGAAAACACACCAGCGTCAGGATGGTCATCGTTCTCGTCAAGCAGGGCTCCGTTTCGGCCGGCAAACCGCCATCAGCCTTCCTCACAAATGGACATTAATTAAGGCTTAACCATGCCGTCGAAGGCGACGGTTGACAAGGTGACCCGGCGTTTTTCAGGCCGCCGCGGCCAGATCGTAGGCGGCCTGGATGTCGGAGACAATATCGGAGGCCTCCCACAACGCGTCCGGCGTTACGGACTGCATGCTGACGGTCCAGTTGCCCTTGGCTGTCCGGGGCATGCCGACGATGTCGAATTGTACGTTGCGGCAGAGCCGATGCCGCCCGAAGGCCGCAGCCACCCTGGCTTGAAGCTCATGGATGGTGGCCGGGGTTTTTTTGAAAAAAACATCGCGATCCATGCCGTATTCCCTCCCACCGAGGTCCGGGGCGCTTCGGGCGGCCGCGGCAAGCGGCGCGTAGGGCGATTGTAGGAACGGAACTGGTTAACGAAGGGTTAACGGCGAACTGCCGGATCGGGACGGCCGCGGGGGGCAGGCGGTGTCCGTGCAAGGAGCTAAGCGACGAAGCAATCCGGTCCGGCTTTTGCCGCCCTCCGGATTGCTTTCGCTTTGCCCGCAATGACCCTAGTCACCCCAGCAATTGATCGAGCCGGTCGCGGAGCTGGTCCTGATGATAAGGCTTTGCCAGCCGCGGCAGATCGAGTTGCGCGCCTTCGGGTAGATCGGCGTAACCCGTAGCGAGCAGGATCGGCAGCGACGGACGCACTTCGCGCGAGGCGGCGGCGAGCTCGATCCCGGTCATCCCCGGCATGACATGATCCGTCATCATCAGGTCGATCGGCTGGTCGCTGCGGATGATATCAAGCGCGTGCGGGCCGGAATTGGCGCCGATCACCCGGTGACCCAGATCTTCCAGCATCTCCATGGTCGACATCGCAATCAGCGGATCGTCATCGACATACAGAATCACCGCGGAACGGTTGATCTTCGGAACCACCTGAGCCGGGCTTTCAACCTCCGGCGCCGAAGTTGCGATCGGCAGGATCAGCATCGCCGCGGTGCCTTTGCCGACCGTACTGGAAAGCTGCAATGCTCCACCAAGCTGCACCGCAAGGCCGTGCACCATCGACAGGCCCAGGCCGGTGCCCTTCCCCAGCGGCTTTGACGAGAAGAACGGTTCGATCGCCTTCTTCAATATGTCGGCGGTCATGCCGTTGCCGGTATCGATGACGGAGACTTTCAAATAGCTGCCCGGTTGCAGCGTCGCCTCGCCGCTGGAGCGATATTCTGCAACCTTGATGTCAATGGACCCGCCGTCAGGCATAGCGTCACGCGCGTTGATGGCAAGATTGAGAATCGCAAGCTCGAGTTGATTGGCGTCGATGCGCGCCGGCGGCAGATTCTTCGGAATATCCATCCGCAGCACGATACGCGGTCCGAGCGAGCGTTCCAGCAGATCGATCATGCCCTCTACCAGCCCGCCGAGATCGACCGGCACGGCCTTCAAATCCTGCTGCCGGGCAAACGCGAGCAGCCGCTGCGTCAGCGACGCGCCGCGCTCGGCGCCCTGCAGCGCGCCGTCGATCAGCCGGTGCAGCCGCGGGTCGTCCGGAACGCGCTTTCGCAAAAGATCGAGATTGCCCATCACCGCCATCAAGAGATTGTTGAAGTCATGGGCCACGCCGCCGGTCAGCTGGCCGATGGTTTCCATCTTCTGCGCCTGCCGCAATTGCTCCTGCGCCTTTTCGCGCGCCGCTACTTCCTTCATCAGTTCAGCGGTGCGCTGCTCGACGCGCTGTTCGAGCGTTGCGGTCAATTCCGCCAGCGCGGTGCGCTCCGAGGCCAGTTGCGCCAGCAAATTCTCGCGCTCGATTTCAGACGTCTTGCGCGCGGTGATGTCGGTAGACACGCCGACCAGCGACTTGATGCTGCCATCGGGCTTGCGCACCGCGCGGGCGCGCTCATTGACCCAATGCACCGAACCGTCGGGCCAGATGTTGCGATATTCGAGGCTGTAGTCCTTGCCGGTCTTGATCGAAAGGTCCAGCGCGTGCTGGCGCCGGGCGCGATCGTCCGGATGAATCGCCGCCGTCAGATCAGAATATGAAAATGGATCTTCCGCCCTGCGGCCGTAAAACGTCTTGCAGATGTCGGAAGCTTCCAGTTCGAACTGCGGCAGATGCAGTTCCAGCGCGCCGAGATTGCCGGCATTGAGCGCGGTCTGCAGCAGGCCTTCGCTTTCGGTCAGATCCGCAAGGATGGCGCGGGTCTGATACTGGCGGCGCCGGCCCCTGACTGCCGATCCGACGATGCTCACCAGCGTGGTGGGATGAAACGGGCGTTCGATAAAAGTGACGTTGCCGAGCGCCTGCCCGAGCCGCGCGGCGTCGGGATTGCGCTCGGGCCCGCCGCCCTGATGCGTCAGCAGCACGATCGGAAAATCCGACCATGACGGCTGGTCGTTCAGCCAGGTCACCAGGCCGCGCAGATCGGCAGTCTTGATCGCCTCGTCGGCAATCACCGCCAGGCCCGCGCCGCCCTCGATCTCGTCGATCAGCGCGGCAAGGTCGATTGTTACGTTGGCGTAGAAACCGGCCTCCCGGATCAGCGCCGCGGCGACCGCAGCGTCGCGTCCCGTCGGCGCGAGGATGATGGCACGTTCGGACGACGAACCGTGCTTCACAGAAACTGCTCTTCCAATAACGGCTTGCCTTCACCGACATAGATGGGAACGCCGCGCAGGATTCCCTGGAAGCCGTCGAGCGGGCCGCCGATGGTGAGGCCACGGCCGTCGATCCGGTATTCGCGGATCGTCGATTCATGCGCCCCGGTGCGCTTCTTGATCACGGATATGGCGCGCCGGACGGCGCCCAGCGCCTCGAAATAACGCAGCAGGATGACGGTGTCGGCGAGATACGTTACGTCCACGGGCGCCTTCATGTCGCCAACCAGACCATGCTGGGCCACGGTCATGAAGGTCGCGGCACCGCGGCGGTTCAGGTATTGCAGCAGCTCGTGCATATGCAGGATCAGCGAATTCTCCTCCGGCATCGCGGCCTGATAGCCGTTGAGGCTGTCGATCACCACGGTCTTGATCTCGTCCTCGTCGACGTGCTTGCGGACACGATGGGCAAACTCGCCCGGCGACAATTCCGCGGCGTCGACCTGGTCGATGAAAAGCTTGCCGCTGCGCTGCAGATCTTCCAGATCGATGCCGAGGCCCTTCATGCGCGCGAATAACAGGCCGAGTTCTTCATCGAACACGAACAGCGCCGCCTTCTCGCCTCGGGCGATCGCGGCGACAATGAAGGCCATGACGGTGAGCGATTTACCGGTGCCGGCGGGACCGAGGATCAGCGTGCTCGAGCCGGCTTCGACGCCGCCGCCCAACAGCCTGTCCAGCGCCTCGATGCCGGTGGACACCGTGGTTCGCACGAAACTCGAGCGATATTCGGATGCCACTAGCCGTGGGAACACATTCAGGCCGCCGGTGGTGATGGTCATATCGTGGTAGCCGCCGCGGAATTTCACGCCGCGATATTTGATGATCCGCAGGCGGCGCCGCTCCGCGCCATAGGCCGGCGCCAGTTCCTCAAGCCGGAGCACGCCATGCGCCACGCTGTGTACCGTCTTGTCCGCGACGTCGGCGGTGAGGTCGTCGAGCAGCATCACCGTCGAGCCGAATTTTGCGAAATAATGTTTAATCGCCAGGATCTGCCGCCGATACCGCAACGAGCTCTGCGCCAGCAGCCTGATCTCGGACAGGCTGTCGAGCACGACCCGGCTCGGCCGGTGACGCTCGACTGCTTCGAAGATCTGCTTGGTGGTTTCACCGAGTTCGAGATCGGACGAATAGAGCAGGCTTTGCTGCTGTTCGGAGTCAAGCAGACTTTCGGGCGGCAGCAATTCGAACACCTCAATGCCCTCGCCCAGCGCCCAGCCATGAGAAGCGGCGCCTTCGCGCAATTCGCGCTCGGTTTCCGACAGCGTGATGTAGAGGCCTTTTTCGCCGGCGCGGGCGCCTTCAAGCAAAAATTGCAGCGCGATCGTGGTTTTTCCAGTACCTGGAGCGCCTTCGACCAGAAACACGTGACTGCGGGAAAATCCGCCTGACAGAATATTGTCCAGTCCCCAGATGCCGGTTTTCGCCTTACCGGCGCTCGGTTCAATTGCGTCCATACGACCCCCTTAACCCGAACCGAACACTCGTAATATCCAATGGTTCCCCGGCACGGGAACTATTTTCCTGAGATTGCATCGCGCTGGCTCACTCGGATTGCGTCTGATCAACGCTTCTCGATGACGAGACTTTGCACGGCGCGGCCGAAATAGCCTTTGCTGTCGCCAAGCCGTCCCGCCGCGATGCCCGCGCCATCCGATCCGATCCAGGTTTCCGCGTTGAGCAATATCCAATCGCCGACCGGCGCACGCGAAAGACTCACCGTGAGGTCGGCGTTGATAAAGGTCCATCGGTCGAAATCGAGCACCGCAGAGGTGCCGTTGCAGAAATCCGCGGCAACGACGGCGCGCATCATCTGTGATATGGCCGCGCCCTCAACGATGGGCCGGTCGATGCGATACCAGATCGCGCCAGGTCCGAGATGCAGGAATCCGCCGCGAACCGCACTCACCGAGAGGCCCGTCACGAAGGGATTGCGGGCAAATCGCGGGTCCAACGGCGTACCATGATCCGGCGACGGCACGTCGATCGCCGCATCGGCGATTTCGGACGGCAGCGGCAGGCTGTCGGCGCGGACCTTCAGCACCGTGGCGCGCACCACGGCCACCTTATTTGCAAAAAGTCTGACGGCGCAAAGCTGAATCTTGCGTCCCTCCCGCAACACTTCGGTCTCGACCATCAGCGGCGCGACGGGCACCGGCCGCATCAGATCAATGGTGACGCGGACGACTTGCATCGGCACGGCGGTTGGAATCGCTTCAGCCGCCCAAGTCACCAGCGCCGCCGGCGCGGAGCCGTGCTGCATGGTCGAATCCCAGGGACCGGCGGCGTTGGCGCTGGTTTCAACGCGGTTGCCGTCGATGCGGTAGATGGCGTCCATCAGAATTCTCATGCCCCGGTGTGCTTGCATTCCCCGGAACGCGGCGCATCGCGCTTTGCGGGACGGCGCGCTGCGGATCCGGGACCGCGATGCAGTGCGTTCGAAACCGGGTCTCGGCTCAGCGGAGCGGCAGGAAGAATGCCGCACCACGTCCGGGACACGTCACAACGCCGGATCAACTGCTTCGGCATATTCCGTTTTGAACTGCGCGATCAATTCGGCGGCAGGCCGAATCTTTCCGACGCTGCCGACGCTCTGCCCGCTTTCCCAGATCTCCTTCCAGGCTTTCCGCTTGGCCCGCTCGCCCGAGGCGTCGGTACCGAAGCTCATCTTCGACGCATCGGATTCGGGAAGATTATCCGGATCCATGCCGGCGGCGACGATGGAAGGTTTCAAATAATTGCCGTGCACGCCGGTGAAGAGATTGGAATAGACGATGTCTTCGGCCGTCGACGTCGTGATCATCTGCTTGTAACCCTCCACCGCATTGGCCTCGGTGGTTGCGATGAAAGCCGAGCCGATATAGGCGAAGTCGGCACCGAGCAGGCGTACCGCGCGAATCGCACGGCCGTTGCCGATCGCCCCGGACAGCGCGATCGGCCCGTCGAACCATTGCCGGGTTTCGGCCACGAATGCAAACGGCGAAATCTCCCCGGCGTGGCCGCCCGCGCCGGCCGACACCAGGATCAGCCCGTCGGCGCCCTTTTCGATCGCCTTGTGAGCGAATTTCTGGTTGATGACGTCGTGGAAGACGATGCCGCCCCAGCGATGCGCGGCCTGATTAAGTTCCTCGCGCGCGCCAAGCGATGTGATGATCATCGGCACCTTGTGCTTTTCGCAGAGCGCCAGATCCTGCTCAAGGCGATTGTTGGATCGATGCACGATCTGGTTTACCGCGAACGGCGCCGACAGTCGCTCCGGATGCGCCCTGTCATGCGTGGCGAGTTCTTCCCTGATCCGCGCCAGCCATTCGTCGAGCAGCGCCGGCGGCCGCGCGTTCAGTGCCGGAAACGATCCGACGATGCCGGCCTTGCACTGCGCAATCACCAGATCCGGCACCGAGATGATGAACAGCGGCGCCCCGATCACGGGAATCGACAGACGGCCCTTGAACAGAGCAGGCATGGACATTCAGATATCCTCACGGACGTTATGCATGATGGTCGACCTTTGATGGCACCAAAGCAATTGCGGAGCCGGCGCGCAAGGCAGCGCGCCGAAAAAAGCGCTATTGGCACAGCGCGCGGGTGACGTAATTGTCGGTGCGGCATTCGCTTTCGTCGGGCTTGCGGCCCGACAGCAGCGCCTTGGCGGAGCAATTGCGCGTCGTATCGACATCCAGACTCCGGCCTTCCTTGAATCCATTGTGCTGGCAAAGTTTGTCGGCTGCGGCTTTGCAATCCGGCGCGCCGTTGGGGGCCACCGGACAGGCAACGCGCCCTTTGACGCCGGGAGATTTCGTCAAGCGCGAAATCGCACCCGCTGCGTCGTCGATGGTTTCTTTCGGGCTCTTCAACGCCGGCAGCATCGACGCCGGTTTCTCCAGCAATTTTCCGATTTCGTTGAGCAGGCCCGGATTCTCCCTGGGCACCGGATCCGGCCGCGGCGCGGGCTCGCTTTGTGGCGCCGGCGCAGACGCCGCCGACGGGGACTGCAGGGCTGGCACCGGCTGGGCGGCGGCCTGTGCCCACGTGACATCCGTCGCCACCATCGCTGCCAGCAACGCAGCCATGGCAATGGCGGATTGCTGACGCGACTTCGCCGGGCCGCGGGTTCGATCAGACATGGCGATGAAGGTATCCTGCGGCGCGATGCGGAAAAGCGCTAGAACATGCGAAGCGCGACGATGAATCCGAGCACCAGCACGCCGGCGCCGAGCACGACCCACAGCCCCAGATGCCGTTCGATCCGAATCCGAATCCATTCGCCGTAGCGGTTCAAGAGAATCGCGACGACAAAGAACCGCCCGCCGCGCGCAATGATCGACAGCAGCACGAACAGCCAGATGTTGTAATTGGCGAAGCCCGACGTGATGGTGACCAGCTTGTAGGGAATCGGAGTGAGGCCCTTGAGCAGGATGATCCAGGCGCCGTATTCGGCATAGCCGGCGCGAAACGCCTCGACCTTGTCGCCATAGCCGTAGAACTGGATCAACCAGTGTCCAACTGAATCGTACAGCAGCGCGCCGATGGCATAGCCGAGAATACCGCCCAGCACCGAAGCCGCGGTGCAGACCGTGGCGTAGAGCCAGGCGCGTTGCGGTCGCGCCAGCGACATCGGAATCAGCATCACATCCGGCGGCACCGGGAAGAAAGAGCTTTCCGCAAATGCCACCACGGCCAGGATCCAGAGCGCATAGGGCTTGTGGGCGGCGCCGATGCACCAGTCGTAGATTCGTCTCAGCATGGCGCGATGAACCACCGTCCCGCGGCTTTGTCCATGCCGGGCAATACAGGAATTTTGTGAGGACCTAGTGGCGTTTGCGCTGGGTGCGGCCGGCAAGCGCGACAATTGGTCGCCGCCCGATCCCGGTCGCAACGGCCTTGGGCATCTTCACTGCCGGTTTCGGCAGTTTCTCGGCAATGCCAAGCAAGTGCTCGCGGCGTTCCATTTCACGCCATACGTCTTCAGGACGAACGCCCGCGGAGGCCCATAGCACCGTGAGATTGTAGAGAAGATCGGCACTTTCACGAATCACCGCCTCGGTCTTGCCGTTGACGGTGTCGATCACGACTTCGATGGCCTCTTCTGCAAGCTTCTTGGCCATTTTTGCAGGGCCGCGCTGAAACAGCCGGGCGGTCCGCGAAATCCCCGGATCGAGATCCTTGGCCGCGATCACCGCCTGATAAAGCCGTTCCAGCGAATCACTCATCCCCTGAAGCTAATCCAAACCGGTCTTCAGCGTGTTAACGCGGTTCCCGGATAATTCATCCATACCGATCGCTGTCAGCGTAAAACTTGCTGCGATCAGGCCGGGATCAACGGTCTTACCAGCCCGCGTTGGGATGGCCGCGGAAGTAAGGCACGCCGGAATTCCGGTAGCCGTAACCACCGCCGCCATAATAGGCCGGCGGACCGCCATCATAGCCATACGAATCATAAGGGGTGCCGCCATAATAGGCGGGACCGCCGTCGTAGTAGGCGGGGCCGCCGTAATAACCACGATCCCGGGAGGCGGCGATGGCGAGTCCGGTACCGACGATTCCAGCGAACGCTGCCGCTGCGGCAGCGCCGCCGCCACGATAGCCGCCACGAATGCGCCGGGCTGCACTAACATCAGTCGCACCGCTGGTCCCCGACATTGCCCATACGCTGCCGACTGGCATCAACGAGCGGGCGTGGGCGGCCGACGGCGCCAAGGCCGGCAGCGCCAGCGCCGCAACTGTCGCCAGCGCGGCGGCGTGTGCCCATGGCGAAATCAAATGTTTCGGCGTGAACATCTTGAGGCGCTCCATGTGCCAACGCGGCCTGGGCCGGTTCTTTAACTAACCCCTGGGCGCATCACGAGTTCCTTGTTCGAATGGCGACCGCAACGGCCGCGGCGGCGGAATAAAAGCCAGTCATTGGCTGTTCAGCTTCGAAAAGGCATACTTCCCGGACGGCCCGCGGCGTCTTGAACCAGTCCCTCCTGTTGCGGTAACTGCTATCGGCTTTCTGTTGTACAGCCAATGCTCATAATCTCGCTGATCGCCGTCAGGCGATTTCTGACACGATTTCCGGTCCGGGCCGTGACGGCGCTAAGCCTTGCATGCGCCGGTGCACAGCCAGACTGGGCGGCAGAAGAGAATCAGCCGCAAACCCCGATCCAACTCACCCGCGATCGTCCGCTTGATGCCAGTGCCGCACCTTTCGTGCTGGCGTCAACCAGGGGCTTGTTTCGGGCGGAAGGGCTGGCGGTCGCGACCAATATCGTCAACGGATCGCCCGAAGCGATTGCGCGCGTCACGTCCGGCAGCAGCGATCTGGCGCTGGTCGACATCAATGTCCTGGTCCGCTTTCGCGACAGCGCCGACGCGCCGCCGGTCAAGGCGGTATTCGTGCTGTTCAACAAGGCGCCCTATGCCATCATCGCGCGCAAGAGCCGCGGCATCCGCGCGCTTTCCGACATTCAAGGTAAAACCCTGGGCGTCGCCGACGGCGACTTCTCGATCTGGTTCTGGCCGGCGCTGGCGCATCAGAACGGAATCAGGATCGGCAGCGTAAAGCAAGCCAAGTTCAGCCCTGCGGTCCGCGAGCCGATGCTGTCGGCGGGCCAGATCGATGCCGCGACCGGCTTTTCATACTTGGCAGGGGTTAATCTGAGGGACCGCGGTATTCCGGCCGACGATATCGCCGTGCTTCGCTTCACGGACTATGGCTGCGAAGCCTACGGCTTTGCGTTGATCGTCAATCCGGCGTTCGCCGCCGCCAAGCCGGAAGCGGTGAGGGCATTTCTGCGGGCGGTGATCGCCGGCACGCGGCTCGCCATCAAGGAACCGATGCGGGCGGTCGACGATATCCTGACCCAGATGGATGGCGGCTCGCGCGAGCTCGAATTGGCACGCCTGCGCGCCGTCATCAGCGACAACATCCTGACCGACGAGGTCAAGCGCAACGGCATCGGCGGCATCGATCCGGCCCGCTTCGACCGATCGATCGGTCAGCTGGCCGAGGATTTCAAATTTCGCGCCAGGCCTACCGCTGCGGACATTTTCGATGATGCGTTCCTGCCGGCGTCCAGCGGGCGTCTGATCCATTGAACAAAAGATTGCCGGACGGCTATATCGCGCCCCCGATCCCTGGTTAGAATGCGCGCCTGATCATTGCGCCGAACCGAGCCCTGGATGTCCCTCCTCCGCCTTTACACCCGCGTCCTGCAGTTGCTCGGGAAAGAGGCGCGGCTGGGCTGGATCCTCGCCGGCGCCAACCTGCTGCTGGCCGGCGCGCAATTTGCCGAACCGGTGCTGTTCGGCAAGATTATCGACGTGCTCTCCGGCAAGTCTTCCGAGGACCTGCCGGCAGCCTCCTCCGCCTGGCCGCTGCTGACGGCCTGGGTCGCGTTCGGCCTGTTCACCATCCTTTGCGGGGCTGCGGTGGCGCTGAACGCCGACAAGCTGGCGCATCGCCAACGCCAGGCGGTGCTGACCGGCTACTTCGAACACATCATGCAGTTGCCGCTGACCTTCCACACCGGCACCCATTCCGGCCGCCTGATGAAGGTGATGTTGAACGGCACCGACTCGTTGTGGCGGCTGTGGCTGGGATTTTTCCGCGAGCACTTTGCCGCGATCATGTCGCTGGTCGTGCTGCTGCCGCTGGCGCTCTACATCAACTGGCGGCTCGCCATCCTGCTTTTCATTCTCTGCGTCGTGTTCACCGTGCTGACGACGCTGGTGGTGCGCAAGACCTACGGCATGCAGAGCGAGGTCGAGGCGCATTACAGCGATCTCTCGGCACGCGCTTCGGACGCACTCGGCAATGTCGCGCTGGTGCAGAGTTTTGTGCGAATCGATGCGGAAGTGCAGGGCCTGCGCTTCGTCGCCGACAAGCTGCTGGCGGTGCAGATGCCGGTGCTGTCGTGGTGGGCGCTGGTCACCGTGATCACGCGGGCTTCGACCACCATCACCGTGCTGGCGATTTTCACGGTCGGCATCGTGCTGCACGCGCAGGGACTCACCACGGTCGGCGAAATCGTGATGTTCGTCAGCTTCGCGACCATGCTGATCCAGAAGCTCGAGCAGGTGGTCTCCTTCATCAACAACGTGTTCATGGAAGCACCGCGGCTGCAGGAATTCTTCAACGTGCTGGACGCCCTGCCCGCGGTGCGCGACCGGCCCGACGCCATCGATCCCGGCCGGCTCTCGGGCCTGGTCGAATTCAACGACGTTTCGTTTTCGTATGACGGCAAGCGGCCGGCGGTGGAGGATCTCTCCTTCACGGCACTTCCGGGCCAGACCATTGCGCTGGTAGGCCCGACCGGCGCCGGCAAATCTACTGCGATCGCGCTGTTGCATCGCGCTTTCGACCCGCAGTCCGGCTTTATCAAGATCGACGGCATGGACGTCCGCGGCCTGACGCTGACGGCGCTGCGGCGGAACATCGGCGTGGTGTTTCAGGAGGCGCTGCTGTTCAACCGCTCGATCGCCGACAATCTGCGCGTCGGCAAGCCCGACGCCACCGAGGACGAGATGCGGATCGCGGCAGCCCGCGCGCAGGCGCTGGAATTCATCGAGCGCGGCGAGCTGAAATTCGAAACCAACGCCGGCGAGCGCGGCCGCATGCTGTCCGGCGGCGAACGGCAGCGGTTGTCGATCGCACGCGCGCTCCTGAAAAATCCGCCGATCCTGATCCTTGACGAAGCCACCAGCGCGCTTGACGCGGTAACCGAGGCCAAGGTTAATGCCGCTCTCGACGAAGTGATGAAGGGACGCACCACGTTCGTGATCGCGCACCGGCTCTCCACTATCCGCAATGCGACGCGAATTCTGGTGTTTGACAACGGACGCGTGATCGAAAGCGGAACTTTCGATGAACTCGTCGCGCTCGGCGGGCATTTCTCGGAACTTGCACGAGCCCAGTTCATGGTTCAGGAGAATTCGCGGGCCAGTCTGGCCATGCCGGACGCAAGCGCTGCCGCGGCCGAGAATTAAGTCGGTCGAAATTCGGCCCCTTTCATCCCCGATTTAATCCGGCATGGCCCCTGTTCTGGCTGCGCAAGCCGGTATAGGTTCGGGTTCGCCGCCGGACACGCTTGATCCGAATGTTACATGCCAAGGCTCCTTCCCGCAGGGCGCGTCTTCATAAGGACCGGAACCGGACCGTGCATTTTTTCACCGAGCTACGTCGCAGGCCGTCGTTGAAACGGCTGATTCTCGTCGCAGGACTTTCGATCGCCGCCCTGGTGCCGCGCGCGGCGCATGCAGAGGCGCTGTTGGTTGTCGAGGCCGATACCGGCAAGGTGCTGCAAGCCGAGAACGCCACCTATCCCTGGTATCCGGCTTCCGTGACCAAGATGATGACCACCTACGTCACGCTCAAGGCGGTCAAGGACGGCCGCATCTCGCTCGACACCCTGCTTACGGTATCCCCCACCGCGGCCGCGCAGTCGCCGTCCAAGATGGGCTTCCGGCCGGGCATTCAGGTCACTGTCGACAATGCGCTGAAGATGATGATGGTGAAGTCGGCCAACGACATGGCCGTGGTGCTTGCCGAGGGCGTCGGCGGTTCGATCGACGGCTTTTCGGTCATGATGAACGAGACGGCGCAGCGGCTCGGCATGACCCAGACCTCCTACGTCAATCCGAACGGACTGCCGGCGGACGGGCAGATCACCTCGGCGCGGGATCTGGCGATTCTGGCACGCGCCATCATTCGCGACCTGCCGGAATACGAATATTTCGTCCACATCCCGTCGATCCGCTACGGCCGAAGGGTGACGCAGAACTTCAACAAGCTGATCGGCCGCTTCCCCGGCGCCGACGGTTTCAAGACCGGCTTCATTTGCGCCTCCGGCTACAATCTCGTCGCCTCGGCGACGCGCAACGGCAAACGCCTGATCGCTGTGGTGCTCGGTTCGTCGTCGGGCCGTATGCGCGCGGTACGGGCCGCGCAACTGCTCGAGCGGGGTTTCGCCAATAATAATCTCACCTGGCTACGCCCCGCGCTTGGCACCGTCGACAATCTGGTTCCGATCGACGCTTCGCCGCCGAACCTGCGCGACGAGATGTGCGGCGGAAAACGCAAGCGCCCAGCCAGCGACGAGGATGAGGATACCGTCGCCAGCAATTCAAGCGGTTCGGGCAACGGCGAAACCGGGGTCACGTTTTTCACCGCCGGATTGCAGCCGCCGGTGTTAAAGCCATCGGAAATGCTCGCGGCAGCGCCATCGCCCTCGGAACCTGTTATCGTCTATACCGGCCCGACCAAGACCGGTCCCGCGCTAATTGCCGCTTTGGCGGTCGATTCCGAAAAGCAGACGCCACGCCGGGGAACGAAGGGCCACACCGCAGCCAAGAAACCCGCTGCCACGGCTGACGCGAAGACTGCCGCCAAGGATGTCAAATCGGATAAGAGGGTTTCGGTAACAATCGACCCCAACGTGCCGATCAGGCCCGCCGGCGCCAAGCATGCCGGCGTCAAGCCTGAGGCGGCAGCGGCAAAACCTGCCGAAAAACCCGTGGTTGCAGCCAAGCCGGCAAAGCCCAGGACCGCCGCAAAGCCCAGGCATCTACCTAAAAACAGCACCACCGGCGATGCCAAGCCGGCCGCCGATCAAAAGACTGCCGCCGCTCCGCGTACTTAATACCCCCCGCCGGAATTCGCGCCTTTCGCGACCGCGATGCGGCCCGTGCGCGCAGCCCGCTTGCCATTGGCCACCGCATTGCTCAATACTCTCTGAAACAAGGCGTCCCGTCTTGCAAGAAACGGGGATGGTTTAGGGGGAATACCATGGAGCGCATCTGGCTCAAGCAGTATCCGGCCGGCGTACCCAGCGACATCGACGTGACACAATACGCGTCACTGGTCGAATTGCTGGAAGAAAGCTTTGCAAAATTCCGCGACCGCAAGGCCTTCATCTGCATGGACAAGTCGATCAGCTATGCCGAGCTTGACGAGTTGTCACGGGCGCTCGCGGCCTTTCTGCAGAGCAAGGGCCTCGCAAAAGGCGCGCGTGTCGCGCTGATGATGCCGAACGTGCTGCAATATCCGGTGGCGACTGCCGCCGTGTTGCGCGCGGGCTATGCGGTGGTCAACGTCAATCCGCTCTACACGCCACGCGAGCTCGAGCATCAGCTCAAGGATTCCGGCGCCGAGGCCATCGTGGTGCTGGAGAATTTTGCGCCCACGGTGCAGCAGGTGCTGGCAAAGACCGCGGTGAAACACGTCGTTGTCGGCAGCATGGGCGACCTGCTCGGCTTCAAGGGCTTGATCGTGAATTTCGTCGTCCGCAAGGTAAAGAAGATGGTGCCGCCCTCTTCGATTCCGGGCGCGGTGAAATTCAATGATGCGATCGCGGCCGGCCGCAAGATGACGCTCAACAAGCCGAAGATCTCGCCCGACGACGTCGCCTTCCTGCAATACACCGGCGGCACGACCGGCGTTTCCAAGGGCGCGACGCTGCTCCATCGCAACATTCTCGCCAATGTGCTGCAGAACGACGCCTGGCTGCAGCCGGCGCTGAGGAAACCGCCCCACGTCGATCAACTGTTCATCGTCTGCGCGCTGCCGCTCTATCACATCTTCGCGCTGACGGCCTGCTTTCTGCTGGCGATGCGCGCCGGGGGCGTCAACCTGCTGATTCCTAATCCGCGCGACATGCCCGGCTTCATCAAGGAACTGATGAAATACCAGGTCAACAGTTTTCCAGCGGTCAACACGCTCTACAACGGACTGCTGCATACGCCGGGCTTCGACAAGGTGGATTTCTCCAAGCTGAAGACGTCGTTCGGCGGCGGCATGGCCACCCAGAAGGCGGTCGCGGAAGCCTGGCTGAAGACCACCGGCTGCGCACTGTCCGAGGGCTACGGCCTGTCGGAAACCTCGCCGACGCTGACCTGCAATCCCGCCGATACCGATAAATTCTCCGGCTCGATCGGCATTCCGGTGCCGTCGACCTATCTGTCGATCCGCGACGATGACGGCAACGAAGTGCCGCTCGGCGAGCCCGGGGAAATCTGCGCCAAGGGGCCGCAGGTGATGGCGGGCTACTGGAACAGGCCGGACGAAACCGCGAATGTGATGACGCCGGATGGCTATTTCCGCACCGGCGACATCGGCGTGATGACGCCGGACGGCTATACCAAGATCGTCGACCGCAAGAAGGACATGATCCTGGTGTCCGGCTTCAACGTCTACCCGAACGAAATCGAGGACGTGGTGGCGAGCCATCCCGGCGTGCTGGAATGCGCCGTGATCGGCGTCGAGGACGCGCGCTCAGGCGAGGCGGTGAAGGCTTTTGTGGTCAAGAAAGACCTCAACGTCACGGCCGAGGACATTATCAAGTTCTGTCAGACGCAATTGACCGCCTACAAGGTGCCGAAGCAGATCGAGTTCAGGACCGATCTGCCGAAAACCAATGTCGGCAAGATCCTGCGCCGCGAACTGCGCGACGAGAACAAGAAAGCCGCGGCGTGATAGTTTGTCGTCCCCGCGAAGGCGGGGACCCATACTCCGTGCCGCATCAGTTCTGGCACGGAGCGTGTTGGAACATCATCTTCACCGAACTTGAATACCAGGGGTTATGGATCCCCGCCTTCGCGGGGACGACGGCTATTCTGTTGCGGTAACCGGTTTCCCAATAACCGCAAAATGCTCTAAGACATCCCCGCATACCCCAAGGAGAACCAACGATGACCATCCAAATCGGCGACAAGCTGCCGGAGACAAAATTTCGCGTGATGACGGCGGAAGGTCCGCAGGTCAAGAGCACCGATGACGTGTTCAAAGGCAAGAAGGTCGCGCTGTTCGCGGTGCCCGGCGCCTACACCGGCACCTGCCACAAGATGCATCTGCCCAGCATTTTCCTCAACGCCTACGCGTTGAAGGGCAAGGGCGTCGATACCATTGCCATCGTTTCGGTCAACGACGCCTTTGTCATGAATGCCTGGAAACGCGATACTGACCAGCGCGACGAAGCCGTGTTTCTCGCCGACGGCAACGCCGAATTCGCCAAGGCGATCGGCATGGAACTGGACGCATCCGGCAACGGTCTCGGCACCCGCTCCAAACGCTACTCGATGCTGGTCGAAGACGGCGTCGTCAAGAAACTCAATATCGAGCCAGCTCCAGGCAAGGTCGAGGTTTCCGGCGGCGACACGTTGCTGGGACAGTTGTGAGGGCGCGGGCTGCAACAACCTCGCTCGCAATAACCTGCGGCCACGCGACGTCTTCCCTGCCCGCGCGGGAGGGAAGACGAATAAGCCTTACGCTTTGGCCGACGAGGAACCCGGCACCCGTCCGAACAACTGCGCCTGCTCCCGCCGTCCCGCCTCGATCAGGCGGCCGGTGGCCTGCTCGATCACGGCAGAAACCTGCGCGATGAATTCATTGCGCGTGAGGCCGGGCGGCAGCGGGTCGAGAAATTCGACCACCAGCGTTCCGGGATATCGCATGAACGTCCGGCGCGGCCAGAACAGTCCGGAATTGAGCGCCACCGGCAGGCAGGTCACACCGCAATCGACATAGACCTGGCCGACGCCGGTTTTGTAAAGCGGCGGCGCATCGACCGCAGTCCGGGTGCCCTCGGGAAAGATGATCAATTGGCGGCCGCGCCGGACTTCTTCGCCGGCGCGCCGCGCCATCGCGATCAGCGACCGCCCGCCGGCGCCGCGGACGACTCCGATCATATCGGTCTTGATCAGATACCAGCCGAAAAACGGGATCCATTTCAGTTCGCGCTTGAGGATGAAAAGCGGTTCGGGAAAGAACTGCAGCAGCGCGAAGGTTTCCCACATCGATTGATGTTTCGACGCGACGATCAGCGATCCCTTCGGAATTTTCTCGACGCCGCGGTATTCCACCCTGGTGTTGCAGATCACGCGCATCAGCCAGATGCTGCTGCGCGCCCAGTTCTGGGCGATCGCCACGGCCGCCCATCGCGGCAGCAGCAGGGTCGGCAGACCGACAATCACCCAGAACGCCAGCAGCAGATAGAACAGCACGTTGTAGGCCAGCGAACGCAGGAAGATCGAAACCATTGATAGCCCGTTTCAGTTGGCGGCCGCCGTCCTCGGAGAGGCCTGCGATCCAGTCGACCGGTCGACGATTTCGGGCGACAGCTCGAGACCGAGATCGGCCAGACGGACCCGCACTTCGGCGGCGACATATTTCACATATTCCGATAGCAGCAGCCGCAACGTCGCGCCACTCGTCCACCACGGCTCGTCGCGCCATTTCTCGCCGATCACCGAGAACGGAATGAGCTCGATATCGGGCATCGCGTGCGACAGCTCGACGATGGCGCGCGGCATATGGTAATTCGATGTCACCACGATCAGCGACTTGAAGCCCCGTTCGCGGGCCCAGCGCCGGGTTTCCGCCGCATTGCTGCGGGTGTTGACGGCCGACCGGTCGAGATCGACGCAGCACCCGAGCAGCGACTGGTTGTCCGGCAGCGACCGCGAGATGTCGCTTGCAGCGTTGGTAGGATGCACGCCCGAAATCAATAGCCGCTTGCCATAGCCCCCCGCCAGCAATTCCATCGCATCGGATACGCGCGACGATCCGCCGGTGAGCACGACGATGCCGTCGGCTTTGCTCGAGGGATTGACCTCGACCGCGCGCAATTGCGACAGGAAGCCGACAAAGCCGATCGCGGCGCCGACGAACACCATCGCCATCAAGGCCACGATGGTCGCGCGCAACCATCCCCGCGGCGGGGTGGCGAATGCATCCGGATCCTGGTCGGACGGCGAATTCATTGCATCTCAGGTCTTCTCAAATCAAAGTCTGGCACCGGCAAGTCTAGTGCGTTTTCAGACGAAGTGGAGTCCCCGCGGGCACGGCCGCAATGCGTACGCCGGGAACAAAACCGTCTCAGTCGATGTCGTTCAGCGTGGCGAACAGCGTTCGCCGCGACGCCCAGGCGGTGATCGCCGCGATCAATACCGCCTGCGCCGCCAGCGCAACATAGCCGGACGGGCGCAGCGAAAACGTCCCCAACAGCGCCCCGAACTGATCTCCCACCGGCGTGCCGGAAAACCACCCGGCGATGGATTCGGAGAAGCCGAACAGCAGCATCGCCGCGACGCCGCCGATCAAGCCGCCTTCGAGGCCAAGCCGCAGGAAATGCCGCTGGAAGCGATTGGCGATGTAGCGGTCGCCCGCGCCCACGAAGTGCAGAACTTCGACGATCGGGCGATTTGCCGCCATCGCCCCCCTGGTTGCGAACGACACGGAAATGATGGTGGCGATGATGACCAGCAGGAGGACGCCGACGCCGGCAAATACGATCGCGCCGGTCATCGACCGCATCCGTTCGATCCAGGCGCGATGATCGTCGACGCTGGCGGTCGGTGCTGCCTGCGATGTCCGGCCGCGCAATCCGGCCAGATCGAGCACGGCGCCGGGCGCGATTCGCGCGACGATGACGCGCGGCACCGGCAAATCGTCCAGCGACAGCCCGCTGCCGAGCCACGGCTCCAGCAATTTTGCGGATTCGGCCTTGCTGAACGGCCGCACCCCGACGATGCCGGGCTGCGCCCGCAGCACTTCCGCTACGGCGGTTGCGTCGCGCTCGATGTCGCGCCCGGCAAGGGGGCGGACCTGAACGGTAATTTCGCTGGCCACGTCGGACTGCCATTCCGCGGCGGAGGCGGCGACCAGCAGCACCGCGCCGGTGGTGATCGAAGCGAGGAACGTCATGATCGCCACCACCGCGATCAGCGCGCGGCCCGCGATCGAGGCGCGCGGCACGATCGGCGACAGGTTGCGCGCCCTCACCGCCACCTGCGGATGCTCGTGTCCGAGGTCCATCAACGCGTGGCGCTCGTCGCGTTCCCTACTCATAAAAGGGTTTACTCATAGAAATGGATCCGGCCCTGGTGCAGCACCATTCGGCGCGCGTCGTATTGATCCATCAGCGTGATGTCATGGGTCGCGATCACCACGGCGGTGCCGGACTTGTTCAATTCAATGAACAGCCGCAGCAGCCGGCGCCCGAGGGTCGGATCGACATTGCCGGTCGGCTCGTCCGCCAGCAGCAATTGCGGCCGCGAAATAACCGCGCGCGCGATCGCCGCGCGTTGCTTCTCGCCCCCGGAAAGGACCGGCGGCAGCGCGTCCATCCGCTCGCCGAGGCCCACCCATTTCAACAGGTCGATGACCTCGCGGCGATAGCTGGATTCCTCGCGGCCCATCACCCGGAACGGCAGCGCCACGTTCTCGTAGGTGGTCATGTGGTCGAGCAGCCGAAAATCCTGCAGCACGATTCCGATCCGCTTGCGCAAGGCCGCGATCTCCTCCTTGCCGAGCTGCGACACGTCCTCGCCGAACAGGTTGACGAGGCCGCGGGTCGGCCGCAGCGACAGGAACAGCAACCGCAGCAGCGATGTCTTGCCGGCGCCGGAAGGGCCGGTGAGGAACTGAAAGGAATGCGCCGGGATCTGGAAACTGAGGTCGCGCAGAATCTCCGGACCCAATCCGTAGCGCAGACCGACGTTTTCGAACCGGACCAAGCTCAGCTCCGTTCGACGGGACATGAGGGGCGAAGCGGCCACCCTCCGGTTCGGCGGCGCACCCCGCCAACCGGTTTTGCGGCCGTTATGGTTTCCGATTCGTTAACGGTCGGCCTGTAGCGTCGGCCAAACGTCATTTGCAGCGATTCGCTCATGCACATCATTTGTCCTCACTGTACGACATCCTACGCAATCGATCCCACCACCCTGGGCGCCGCCGGGCGCACGGTCCGGTGCTCGCGCTGCAAGAAGGTCTGGCTGGCGCGGCCGGAGGATACGGTCGTTACCCAGGCCCTGATGCCGTCCATGGCCGAGAGCGGCGATGCTGCGCCAAATTCGCTCCCGGCGGCCGGCCGGAACCAGACCGCCGGCAACGGCCCTGGGCAGGAGGAGGAACCTCCGCTGGTGGAAAGCCCGTCAATCTCCGCCGAGTGGCCGGTCGAACCGGAAAGCGGTCCCGAACCCCGGCCCCCCGCGGCCGCGCCGGACGCGCCGCAGGCCAAGGCCGCGCCGCGCCGGTCCTTGCTGCGCCGCCTGAAACCATCGGTGTCCTTTGGCCTGCCGACCGTCAGCCTTGCAACGGTCTGCGCCGCCATGGGCGCGCTGCTGCTGGCGCTGATGATCTGGCGAACCGATGTGGTGCGGCTGCTGCCGCAAACCGCGGCGTTTTACAAGGCGGTCGGGCTCGAGGTGAATTTGCGCGGGCTGGTGTTCAAGGATGTAAAGGTCAGCAGCGAAAACGTCGAAGGCAAGCCGGTGCTGGTGATCGAGGGCGTCGTCATCGGTCAGGCGAAAAAGACGGTTGAACTGCCGCGCCTGAGGTTTTCGGTGCGTGACGCCCAGGGTGCGGAGATCTACGCCTGGAATGCGGTATTGGAACAGCCGGTATTGAAGCCTGGCGAAAAAGCCTGGTTCAAGTCGCGCCTCGCCTCGCCGCCGCCGGAGGGACGCAACATCGACGTGCGCTTCTTCAACAAGCGCGACATCGCCGGCGGCGGCGTCTAGGTCATGGCGCGTGTCCTGATCGCCGACGACGAAGAATCAATGCGCGCGCTTGTGGCGCGGGCCATTGCCTTGGACGGCCACGATATCGTCACCGCCGAGGACGGCGCCGAGGCGCTGGAGATCCTGAACCGCGATCGCGGCGCGTTCGACCTGCTGCTCACCGACATCAAGATGCCGATCATGGACGGCATCGCCCTGGCACTCGCCGCCGCGCGCGACTTTCCGCAAGTCACGATCCTGCTGATGACCGGCTTCGCCGACCAGCGCGAACGCGCCTCCGGCCTCAACGCCATCGTGCACGACGTGGTGACAAAACCGTTCTCGGTGGCCGATATCCGCACCGCGGTGGCGGATGCGCTGGCGGCAGGGAAGGCGAAGTAGTTTTTCCGGCATGTCGCCCACCGCGGCTGCCGTCTCCACGCTGCGTAGCGCCGCATCACGCCGGGACACGAGAGGCCGTCATTGCCGGGTTTG
>NZ_CAXUNQ010000033.1:0-51937 GCF_964252615.1 uncultured Bradyrhizobium sp. | reverse complement strand
AACGGTATCCAGCGTTCAGGGCGTCGCCGACCATGGGAGAGGGTTGGGCCGGTCCCTTGTAGCCCAGCATGCGGTAATTCCAGGCTTCACAGGCGAGCCTGTCAGCTTCTTTGCGCGCCGAGGCAGCCTGGTCTGCGGATGCGCGGATGGTGCTGGCGAAGAGATGCTCGCGGGACTTGGTGCTCATGGAAGGAGGAGGGTAGGGTCGGCGGTCGGGTCCTGACAAGTCACCGGACGCAGGGTTCCGGATGATGATGCGGTTCCCCGCTTTTCCGCCTCGGGGTTCGTAAAATTGGAAAAAGAGAACAGACCGGGCCTGGCAGTTTCAGAAACGCGACGGAATCCGAGTTTCAGAACTTTTTGGGCCTCCGGATCAGGACGGTTGCCTAAGTGATTGATGCTCTGTATTGATCCGCCTTCA
This sequence comes from uncultured Bradyrhizobium sp., assembly GCF_964252615.1. Lineage (NCBI taxonomy): Bacteria > Pseudomonadati > Pseudomonadota > Alphaproteobacteria > Hyphomicrobiales > Nitrobacteraceae > Bradyrhizobium > uncultured Bradyrhizobium sp. The sequence goes on along the minus strand of NZ_CAXUNQ010000033.1, from coordinate 51,516 downwards.
TGAGGCCACGTGGCGGAGTGGTTACGCAACGGTCTGCAAAACCGTGTACACCAGTTCAATTCTGGTCGTGGCCTCCAGCAGTCACATCAAAGGTTTACTGGACGATATTCAATCGCCGCCTGATGAGAAGCTCGATCGACGGCGGGCGCTTAGGTGTCGTACGGGCTGTCGATCAGGTTCTGCATGCCCCAGAGGGTGCTTAAAGTACACGCGAGGAGCAGGGCGAACGTAACCGGAATCAGGATATTCCACATTTCAGATCTCCTGTCGCTTCCACTAAGCCGCCATGCTCCTCAGTTGCGGTTAACAATCTCCTAACAGTCCTGGCTTGTCCCACGTAAAAGATCGGCACCGGCGTCGAAAGTGATCCCCCTGAACAAGATGGACACCCGCCGCGCCCGAATCAGCAGGACGCGCACCATCCCTCTGGAAAGGGGAGCAGGGGCCAGGCCAGATGATTGTCGTTCGCAGCCAGCGGCGGTGCATCGAAGACCATCGGGAGATCGGAAAAACCGAGCGCCGGAACCGGCGCGATGGCGGTCCTGACGGCGTCCAGCAACCGGTCGAATTCAACTTCGCTCATGGGTGTTCTCCCTGTCAGGAGCCACCATGTCAAAAAGCTTTTGTTTGCGGGTTGAAGCGATTGTTCAAATTGTACCGATCAGCCTGCGACCCCGGGCTTGGTTACCGATTGCTTGCCCGCTATTTGCCGTGCCGTTCAACGGCACGATCGATGCGCTGCATCGTCTCGATCGCAAGATAGCCGCCGTCCCGATATCGGGCTCCGATCTCGCGGGAGTCGCGGCCACAATGCGGGCAGGTGGTGGTGGCTTCGAAAACATAGAAGAGGCACTGACGGCAGAGCACCAGCACCGGCGCGGTGCTGCCCTGCGGCGGCGAGGCGGGAAGGTCGCTCATGCGCGCGGGTCCGCAGCCGGAATCGGTTCTTCGACCAGCGAGAAGCGTCCGGTAGCAAACGGCAATGAGGGGGCGTCTTCGATCTTCACGATGCGCTCGCGGCGGCCGCGCTCGGCGAGCGTCAGCACGCGGTGATGGCAATAGGGATTGTTGCCGCGCCGGCCGAGCAGCGAATCCGCCGTCCACGTACAGCCGCCGCGGCAAGCCTCGGCATAGTAGCAGCTGCTGCAAAAGCCCCACAGATCTTCGACGCCGCGGTTACGGTTGAACTGAAGGGCGGGATGGGTGGCCCACAGCTCCGCGATCGGCGTGTCCCGAACGTCTCCGGCGCCATAGCGGTCCGTGGCAAGTGACGGGCAACCTTTCAGCGTTCCATCTGCTTCCAACCCGATCGCGTTCTGACCGGCGGGGCAGCCGCCATAATATCCCCGGTCCGGACCGCGCCACAGCACGTCATAGGGGCCGAAATAGCCGATATTATTGCCGGGCAACAGCAACAGGTTTCGCTCGCGCCCCTTGAGATGAAGATCTGCCAGCAGCGGCATCAGCGTCGTGAGCTCATAAGGTTGCAGTAGGATTTGATCGTTGTCGACCGCGTTGCCCATCGCGACCGTGAGTTGGACCTGCCAGTATCTGGCGCCGGTGTCGATAATGATGTCCATCAGCTCCGGCAGTTCGGGCATCACCGTCGAAGTGATCTGCGTGTTCACGCTGGCGATCAGGCCGACGCCGCGGCAATCGTTGAGGACGCGCAACGCTTCCAGGTAGGAGCCGGGCACGCCACGCAGGCGGTCGTGCAGCGGCTGCAGACCGTCGACCGAAACGCCAAGGCCCAGCAGGCCGGCGCCGGCCGCGGCTTCGATCATGTCCCGCGACAGCTTGTAACCGCCGGTTTGCATCGTGCAGTCCATGCCGTGGTCGTGGATCGCCCGCACGATTGCCAGCCAGTCCTTGCGGACAAAGGCTTCGCCGCCGATAATCGAGATTTCGCGGGTGCCGAGTTCCGCGAGCTGACGAACGACATCGATGGCTTCGCTGGTGCTGAGTTCCCTGGCGCGGCGGTGCCCGGCGCGCGAACCGCAGTGCACGCATTTGAGATTGCAGGCGAGGGTGATTTCCCACACCACATAGACCGGCACGCAGTCGATCTGGTCACGAAGCGACAACCTCCGGCTCGGGCCATCGTCGAGCATCGATTCTGACATCCTCTGCCGCCTAGCGTGATGCTCCCGGCGCGCACCTGATTGCATGCGCGACGGTGCGCCGGCTCCGTCGCGCAGGGCCCAAAGCGTCTATTTCTGCTTTGCCGCGATCGCCTTGTCGAGGTCCGCGAGTGCGCCATGCAAATCGCCATCATGGCCGTCCTTGCCTTTCGCAAGATCGTGCCCGACGGTGCGATAGGCCATCAGCGTTTCAAGACTTGCAGACTTGATCTTGTCACGGATCATTACGCCGTAAAGCAGCATGCTGGTGCCAGATTGAGCCATCTTCCGCCTCCTTGCGGGTTGAGCCATTGCCGCCGACAGGATCGGTTCGCCGCGGTTATGGCGGCGCGTCAGCGGCGTTCGTTCAATTGGCGCACCCGTCCCGATATGCGCGGACGGTGCCCGGACCGGTCGTTGAAATGCTTATTTTTTGCCGTGGTTGGCGATCGCTTTGTCGAGCTCCTTGAGCGCGTCCTCGAGGTCCTTGTCCTTATGATCCTTGAGCATATCGTGACCGACGACTTTATAGGCGTTCAGGGTTTCGAGGTCGGTCGATTTGCATTTGTCGCGAATAATAACGCCATAGAGCGGACGGATCGTGCCGGAGCCGGAAGATGCCATTTATTCCTCCCTGTTTTGCTTTAAGCGGGGTCGTGAACGCAATGAATGAGAGCCGCCCACATGCAATTGGATCGGCCTTATATTGGGCGGGGTGACCGCGCTCGCGGAGTGTGCATTAACGGTTGCCGCAATTCAACCAGGAAGTGAATAACGTTTATGTGCGTTGGTGAAGGTCTATCCGGCCCTGGCGGCTCCGCCGATTTCGATCAGGGCGGCAAGATAGTGCTGGACGAAATCGATGCACACTTCGCTGGCGCGCCCGCTTCGGCGCAGCCCGCCGACCGCCATTGAGGGATTGGGCAGCAGGGAGCTGTCGCGCGATTGGATAATCAAACCGTCCAGGAATTGAAGTCCGCGCCGGCACGATTCAAGGTAGCCGCGATGACGCAGTTCATCTCCCGTCGACCTGGCGAGGCTGGCTGCGGCTCCGATGCCTTCCAGATACAGCGCCGTCGTATAGCCCGGCGTATCGGATTGATGATCGTTCAGGAATGCGCCGGACTTTTCCTGTTGGAAACCGCAGATCCAGTCGGCCGCTTCAAAAGCCAGATCGGCAAAGCGCGGATCGGGTTTGACCTGCCACCCGGCGTAGCAAGCCTGTGCCAGCCACGACACCTGCCCGAAGCGCGGCTGGGCACGAAACCGGTGCCGGTAATAGCGAAATGCCAGCTCGAACTTGGCGTCGTCCAGCGGGGTCAGGCCGAGCCGCGCTGCCGTGGCGAGCGCCAGCATTACCTGTCCGGGGAAGTAATCCTGGTACGCGTCGGATGCGATGGCCTCATCGGCGTGCGTGTGCACGCGGCCGTGCGCATCGATGCGCGACCACAGTGCCGCCGCGAGCCGCGGCACCCACTGTTTCCGCAGCGTCTCGTCCGGAGCCTCGCACAGCGCAAGGACGAGCAGGGCGCTTTCCGCGACCGAGCGATCATTGCCCATGTGGGTGAGCCATAATCCGTCGGCGGTTTCTTCCACAGTGTGCAGCAGGAACACGGCAGTGCGGATGGCGGCATCGCCGGCCGATCGGTCGCAGGTCCTGGATGCCCGCGCCAGCACCCAGGCGCCATGGGCAAGCCGCGGCAGGTCGACGGCCTGGTAGAGTTGATCCTGCAACGGCTCGTAGCGGGTAAAGAACGTGCCGTCGGGACGCTGGTGCCGCAGCAAATAGGCGATTGCGAGGGTGCCGAGCCGCTCCACCAGTTCGCACAGTCCGGCCGGCGGCGCTTCCGGCGCAAAACTGCCTTCGACAAGCCGCTCGCCGGTTTGATCCGCAAGCCAGGTCGTGCACTCGAACCGGATCCATCGATACGGCGGTTCGGTAATCTCGGCCTTGCGCAAGAGCTCCTCGACAAACGAAACCGCATCGAGATTGTAACGGCTTGCGACCGATGGCAGGAACAGCGCAAACCTGGCGTCCTGCTGAACCATCAGCGCGTGCTGGCCGTAGCGAATGCGTCGAACAATATCTTCGACGGAGTGGAGGCCGAGGTCGAGGCGGTCGTGCAGCAGTGCTACGGTGACGGAAACCGTCTTCGGTGACGTCGCGCCCGCCGGAGTTTCAAAGCGCGCATCGTCAAGCGCGGCTTCCACCAACGTCGTTATATCCTCGTCGAGCCGGCCCAGTACGGCCCCGAAACATCCGCGCAGCCGTCCGGCCAGATAGACGCTGACGTAGAGCTGATCGGTATCGGCGGGCAGCAGATCGTCGCGGAGCGGAGCCGTGCGCGGAGCGACGCCGAACAGCCTCGCGATGGCGAGATCGCGGCCGCGCGCGGCCACCAAGCCGCCGCATTCAGCCCGCGTCAGAGGATGGGACGCGCCGGAGCGGGGAACGCCGGTCGGCTGCCAGGCCACCCCTGGCTCCACTGCCTTGACGACGTCATGGCGAAGGATCACATGCGGCTCGAAGGAAACCAGCCCGGCATTGGTCATGCGCGCGTGCTGATACTGGTCCCACTCGTTCAGGATACCGGGCATGCGAGGCAGCGCACCGCCCATCCAGCCCGGCCGTTCCAGGCTGCGCACCACAATTCCGTAACGGTCGTTATCGAGCGCGCCGACCGGACATGCTTCCATTGCGTCGAAGAAGGTGACGGCGACCGCGCTGTCGTCGAGCAGCGCAAGCGCCTCATCTTTTGGCAAAGTTTCGGCGGTCTTAAGCGCCGCCCACAATACCGCCTCGGAACTGGGCCAGCCTTGCTCGCCGGGGAAATTCCAATACCCGTCGCGCGCATGGCGGACATGAATATTCTTAACGGAGCGCAGACTAACCCATGCGCCGCCCCCCGCCGGATAGTCCAGGTCGAGCGCCTGCGGCGGCCGCGGCAGCTTGCCCGAAGTGAGGTATTCGCGCATCGCGATGCGCGCCAGCGCCGCCGGATGCAACTGCTCGGGCGCGCGCGCCTCGCTCCATTGAAATTTCGGAAAAATCTTTGTCGGATTGCCGATCGGCTTCGGCTCGTCCTCCATGTGATAGATGAAGTCGCTCCAGATGTCGGTCACCGCCTCGACGTGGTAGCCCTGCTCCTGCATTCTGGCAAAGCCGCCATACCAGCCGAACCTGACCAGGAAGATTCCGCCCTCGACCCGGATGCCCGCCTGGCGCAGCGTATCGCAGGCAAGCTGCATCGACGTCCCGGAGGCGATCGAGTCGTCGATTACAATGGTGGGCTCGTCGGGGTCGATCGGACCTTCGATCAGCTTGAGTGAACCATGCTTCTTGCGCTGCTGACGGACCAGCAGCCCGTGATAACGGCCGTCCGACTGCATGATGACGGAGTTCAGGATCGGTACTGCGGTCAAGCCCAGGGTCGCGATCTGCCGGCCCTCGAAACGCCGCAACAGTTCGAGGACGCAGCGGCCGGCAAGCTCGGCGCCGCGCGGCGTCAGCGTGACCTGCAGCGAATTCAGCATCCAGCGCGCGGTCGATCCGTCGCGCGACAGGATCGGCTGCGTCGGCGATTGATAAAGGATCGCTTGCCTGCGCATCAAACCGAGGAGTTCGTCGCGGTCCTTGTGAAACGCGGCCGGCAGACGCGCCAGAGTTTCCGACCAGGATTCCATCAGGAAACTCCGCCAATGCGGTCGCGCCGCATCAGACGTAGGCATTCTTTGGCAGAGCGAGACTAAGGTATTGGCCGTCCAGTTCGATCATGAGGTCGCGCTGGCGAAATTCCGCCAGAGCCGGGGCCAGCCAATCGGTTTCGCCAAACTCGGTTTTGATCGCGTGCTCGGTTTTTGCATCCATGCAGAACTCGTAGAGCGCGGCATGGCCGTCGGAGTAGTCGAACTGCCGAGGTGAACCGTTGCGCGCATCTTCGATGAAGATCGAGGCGCAGGACTTTCGATATTGCAGCGTCGGCCTTTCGCCTTGGCGCCAGCGATCCTGCCAACCTCCTACCGCGCGGAAAATGTCGTCATATTCGTGCTCGGGCAGCATGCCCGGCCCGTCATGGTCGAAATAATACGAAATCCGCTCCGGATTGAAGCGTCCGCGCGGGAAAATGTAGCGATAGCAGTCGGCCGGACGCAACCGGCCGACGCCGTGCTTGTCCGGATCGGTGAACATCGGGGAGCCGCGATCGGCGCGCGCCTTCGCGATTGCGTAAGGCGGCTGCAGATGCGGGATCTTTTCAATGACGTCGCATTGCAGGCGGTAATCGTCCGCCGTCTCGCCTGCGAAGCCGACCAGAATGTTATAGAGATTGTTGATGCCGTAATAGGTGCACCACTTCATCAGTTCCAGATTGCGCATCCCGGTCGAGTGCTTCTTCATCAGCTTCAGGACATGCGTTGAAAAGCTCTCGATGCCGGGCTGCACCGAAACCAGTCCGCCGCTGCGCATCCTGGCCAATTGATCGCGCTTGAAGTGCGGACGGATCTCGTAATGCAGACGGATGTCGCTTTTCGCTTCGGCAAGCCGCCCGAACAGCTGCTCGGTGTATTCCGGCGCCATGATGTTGTCGATTGCGTTGAAGTCCAGGCGCCCGTAGCGCCGTGAGAGCTGTTCCAGCATGTCCATGACTTGCTGCGGCTCCTTGGCGCGGAATTCCATGCCGGCCCGATTCAAGCCGCAAAAGGTGCAGTGATGCTTGACGCCCCACCAGCAGCCGCGCGCGGTTTCGATTGGCAGCAGCACCTCGCCATGCGGACTGTATTGCGCATACCTGCTTTCGGTACGGGCATAGAAGTATTCGTCGAACTCGGGCACCGGCGTGACGTTGAGATCGCGCAGGTTGGCGGCGCGTCCGCCGAATACCACCTGTCCGCCTTCGCGCGACATCAAGCCTGGAAACCCGCCCACCGGTTGTTCGTCGAGAATGCCCCGGACGATCTTCGGCAGTGAAATCTCGGCGTCGCCGCAAAACACGTAATCGACTTGCGGGCAACCGCGGATCACTTCCTCGGCAATGTCGTCTTCCAGGGCTGCGCCGCCGAAAATGATCGGAAGCGACGGATGGCGCGCTTTCAGCGCGCGGGCCAACGCGATGCTGGCGAGCAGTTGCTGAAACACCAGCGAAAAGCCGACCATTCCGAAGCGGCTCCAGTCGACGCTGTCGACGCAGAAGTCGATGAAGCGCGGCGCAGCGTCATCGCGAAGCCGGCGCAGATCGTCGAGCGAGCAGCCGGCGAGTTTGCAGATGGTGCGGAAATTGCGCTCGAAGACCTCGAAATATTCCGGGTCTTCTTCGTGCTCGCCGAACGCGGCCTTGGTCCAGATCCATTCGCCGACCAGGCTCGGCCAGACCTCGGCAAGCACTTCGTTCATCTGCCAGCCGACATGCGTGCCGAAATACATGAAAAGCGAAAACGGCTGGGCTGAAAACCCCTGCTGCTCCAGAAACGGCTTGAGCAATCCGAGCTGAAACGACGGAAAGCGCCCGGACAGCGTCGGCATGCTCACCAGAGCGATCGGTTTGGTGGACGGCATCAGTCGGCTGACTCTCCGAAAGGCTCGTGGCTTGTCCCGGCTTTATCGAACCGCCTATTTGTCGCGATTCGGCTTGTTCTGCGGTGCGATTTCGGGACGGATTTCCGGCCGGACTTCGGGACGAACGTCAGGTCGCGCATCGGGCGCGATTTCCGGCCTGATCTCCGGCCTGTATTCCGGCCGGGTTTCCGGCCTGATTTCGGGATGCACTTCCGGCTTGGTCTCGGGCGCTACCTCGACGATCTTGCCCGGATCTTTTTTGTGATCAGGACGAACGTCGGGCGCGACTTCGACAATCTTGCCGGGATCTCTCTTGATGTCCGGGCGAACATCCGGGGCGACCTCGACGATCTTGCCCGGGTCCCGCTTGACATCGGGCGCAACTTCGACGATCCCGCCGGGGTAATTTCTGACGTCAGGACGAACATCGGGAGCCACTTCAACGATCATATCGGGGTGCTCTCGAACATCGGGCCGGGTGCGCGGCGCGACTTCGACGATCGGGCCGTGCCGCACGTCAGGCCTCGCGTCGGGCGCGACTTCGACGATGGTTTCAGGCTGTTGCCGCACGTCGGGTCGGATGCGCGGAGCGACCTCGACGATCGGCCCATGGCGGACATCGGGCCGGACCCCCGGTGCGACTTCGACAATGGCCTCGGCAGACTTCCTCACGTCGGGCCGGACTTCCGGTGCAACCTCGATGATCGGTCCATGCCTGGTATCCGGCCTGACGTTGGGCGCCACCTCGACGATCGGCCCGTGCCTGACGTCCGGCCTGACCTGCGGCGCGACCTCGACAATCGGTCCGCGCTTGACGTCCGGGCGGCCCTCGGGGGCTATTTCCGGATGAACTTCCGGTCGGGATCCTGCCGCTCTGGTGCTCTCGGCAGCCTTGTTTTTTCGCTCAGTATCATCGTTCATCGGATCCTCCCCTCGAGAAACCAATCGCAGACCTTCTAACTTCCTTTTACCACAGAGCAACCTGTCGGCGAACAGGTATTTCGGCGTCCTTTTGCCGCGAAGCGGTGTTGGATCGGCTGACCAGTTATCGGATAAGCGCGGGCGAAAGAGCGTCGTGCCAGCCGCGCCCGTGGCGCGCTGGTCGTGGACGAAGCTGATGGAAAGTGCCGCGACGTTTGGCTCCCCTTCCTCAAGGCTTATCGAACTCTTTTTGTTGAATCTCCTCAGGAATTTCGCGGTTTTCTTGAGCAAATGAGGATTGGCGGGATTCCGACGCGCTCGGGTGAGGGGCGGAACTAGAGCAGGCACCCACTTCGCAAAAACTTGGCAGCCATCTTTTCAACGCGTCATCACTTGGAGTGGCTGATCGTACCGAAGAGTCGTCGCCTAGAGCGTTTCACGTTTTGATTGAAGCGTATCCGGCGTTGGTGAAGTAGTTTTTGCATTCGTCGGGCTTGATGGTCTGGATGAGGTCGCCGAGGTGGCTGCTGATGTCATCGATGGTGCGTTTTTGGGCGGTGCGCATCCAGTGCTTGATCTTGGCGAAGGTCTGCTCGATCGGATTGAGATCGGGCGAGTAAGGCGGCAGATACCACAGTCTTGCACCGGCGGCCCTGATGATGCGTCGTAGCGCGACCGACTTATGGCTGCCGAGATTGTCCATGATAACGATGTCACCGGGCTTCAGCGACGCCAGCAAGATCTGCTCGACATAGGCGCGGAAGCACTCCCCGTTGATCGGCCCGTCGAACAGGCAGGGAGCGGCGAGGCGGTCGTGGCGCAGCGCGCCGAGGAAGGTCATCGTGCGCCAGCGGCCGTGCGGGGCGAAGCCGCGAAGGCGGGCTCCTTTCGGCGCCCACCCACGCAGCGGAGCCATATTGGTCTTGATCCAGGTTTCGTCGATGAAGACCAGCCGTCGCGGATCAAGGCCGGCCTGCCACGATCGCCAGCGCCGCCGGCGGCGGGCCACATCAAGGCGGCCTTGCTCAAGTGCGAACAGAGTTTTTTTTGAACCGCAGCCCTTCGCGCCGCATGAACAGCCACACCGCATTGTGCGAGACATCGACCCCGCGCGCCACCAATTCGTCCTTCAGGGCGTGCAGCGTCAAATGCGGGGTCTGCCTGATCCGCTCCTTGATGAAGTCGCCATGCGGTTCCAGCACGGACTTGCGGTGACCGCCCATCTTGCCTGGCTTGACCGATCCCGTCGCCCGATAACGCTGCGACCACTTCACCACCGAGGAGACGGCAACGCCAAACCGCAAGGCCGCCGCCCGGCAACTCTCGCCCTTCAATACTGCAGCGACTACCCGCTTGCGCAGGTCGTTGGAAAGAGGTCTGACCATCGGATGCTGGCCTCCGATCCAGCCAGCATCTTGAATCATATTCGCCGCACAACCGGAATCCCTCCCGATTCAATAAATTCGTGAACCGCTCTAGGTGGTGTGGACTCTAAGGATTCCCTTTTAGGGGCAAATCAGATTCAAAGCTGCTTTTGGGGAGGCAGTCTTGGGTGTGAAGAACCGTTTGGTTTTGAGTGATGCGGCGTGGGAGCGAATGGCGCCGCTGATTATCGGTCGACCCGACCAGAAGGGTTCGACCGGGCGGGACAACCGGATGTTCGTGGAAGGTGTGCTGTGGATCGTACGTACGGGCTCTCCCTGGCGTGATCTTCCGGAGGCGTTTGGAGATTGGAACAGCGTGTTCCGGCGCTTCAGTAGATGGAGCATCAAGGGTGTCTGGTGGCGGATCTTCGAGGCGATGTCCGATGATCCTGACTTCGAATATCTGATCGTCGATTCCACCATCGTCCGGGCGCATCAGCACGCTGCCGGGGCGAAAAAAGGGGGTCTGAAGATCAGGCGATCGGCCGCTCGCGCGGTGGCCTGAGCACCAAGATACATATGGCCGTTCGCGGCTTGGGATGTCCCGTACGGTTCACGCTGACCGCAGGCCAGAAGGGCGATGCACCGCAAGCCGCCGCATTGATCGAGGGATTACCCGCCGAGGTCGTCATGGCCGATACGGCCTATGACGCCGATCATTTGCGCCAGGCCATCGCCGCCAAGGGGGCGCTCGCCGTCATCCCCAACAACCCGTCACGTGCGCTCAAATATCCGCTCGACAAGCATCTCTATGCCCAGCGTCATCTCGTCGAATGTTGCTTCTCAAAGCTCAAGCAGTTCCGCCGCGTCGCGACCCGCTTCGAAAAGACCGCCCGAAATTACCGCGCCGTCGTCACTCTCGCAGCCATCGTCTTATGGATGCGATAAGTGTCCACACCACCTAGGGGTCCTCAAGGCGTATCGCGTTTGACATTTGAATTGATCAGAACGAAATCGGTAGAGATCGCATAGCCCAATCCCCCGATACGGTATTAAAATACCGCTCGCGTCCTGCGTAAAAGGACTTGCCAAGCAAACAGGCCGTAAGCTCTCAGCTTGGGGATTCACACTATCTTGCCTCTGCGAAAGCAGGGGATATCACATCGACGGGTAGCCTCTCGCACATCGAGCGCGTATGACGCGCAATTATAGATACGGAGCTGGAGCAGACCATGGCCCCTAGCCGGGCAGAGAGGACAGCATCGTTCCTCAAAGGGTACAGAATAGAGCCTAACGATCTCGTTGCGGACGATCCGGCTCGAGGAAAACCTTCCTTGTGCCGGGCGCGAAATCCTGAAGGTTTTTCCGTTTTAATAAAGAGTTGGAGCCGAGAGCGCGGCGGTTCTGATGCCGATATGAAAGACATCTGGCGGAGCGAGATACGCCAGCTTCAACGCCTTGCTGCGGTGCCGAAGGCAGACGATCTATTTGTTCCTATGATAACTGCCGGATCAGACAAGGATGCTTTTTATATTGTTCTAGACCCGGCCCGCGGCGATCCACTCGAGACCTTCCGCAAAGCAACCTCGAAGCCTCTCGTTCTTTCCGCACCAAGATTGCCGCGGAACCGCAGACTGCTCTGGGAGAACTTCTTGCGGATCGCCCGAGCGCTCGAGCTTCTGCACTCGCAGGGAATTATACATCGAAATCTCGATCCTTGGTCGATTATTGGCTCATTCGGAGAACATCCCGATTTCCGGTTGACTGGTTTTGAGTGGTCTATGCGGCTCGCCACCGTCGAGGACGTCCCGCGCGCTGGTGCTGGAGGAGCCGAGTCTCAGGCCGCATCTTTCGGCCAGGACTGGCGAAATCTCGGACTGATGATCGCGGAACTTCTAGATGTGTCGCCGGGACGAGTGGTGGATCTGCGTTTGTTGCTCTCCGAGGTCGCTGACCACCTATCCATCTCTGAGGTACGAATCTTACGAAAACTGACTGGTGCCATTCCCGTTGAACGGCTGGACGGTGACCGCATTTGCCGCGAAATCTCTGACGTCATCGAGACGATCCAGGCCCAGGCCGCAGGTGGTGAACTCAAGCTTGCGGCTGCGTTTCGTCTCGATCCGCGCTCGCCTCTCACCAAGGACATCAGGCACGCGACCGGCAACCAGATCGAAGCAACCGACGTCGAGGGGTTAGTGGCCTTCGTGAAGGATGATCTAGCAGGCGAACCTTACCTGACCCTGGTCAAGGACGGCCGAAGTGGTGCGAAGGTGGCCCTCCTTGGTAATCAGATGACCTACTGGCTCTCTCCCTATCGCGCGCCTGGAACTACTGATGTCCCGACTTTCGAGTTCGCCGTCTGTGAAACCGCTGAACTAGCTAGACCCCGCACGATCGTCGAGTCAGAAGTATTAGTGCCTGAAATGCTTGACATCCTGCCGGCGGGGAGGGCGCAAGAGCAAAGCTTTGCCCGCCGGCGAGGCCGGGTGGCCGATTGGCAGCCGCATATCGATGCCCTCCGAACCTCCGAAAATCGAAAGACTGATCTCGATCGAAAGTATGAAGCATTCGCCTTGCTTACGGCGCTCGAAATGGCATACGCCGTCGCCGACATTTTCCCCATCTCCGTCAAAACAGGTCGCCCTTCCGAAGGCGGGAGCCACGGCATCGTGGCAATCTCTCGATATGACGAAGAGAGAGATGCGCTATCTAAAGCGCTTCTCTTTCGGGCTTCTCCGGCAGTGCGCTTGTCCGAGTTGCTGGACAAAGGTGAGGCAAGCGACAGGGGCAGCGACGGCTGGACACTCGCCCAGACGGGCTCGCTGGGTGAACGTGATGCGGAGAATCATTGGCGGTACGTTGGCGCGGAAAGGGGAGGGCAAGGCGAGATATTCAAGTTCGAAGGTTCGTTCGCCACGCGCATACGCGATGAGGCCTTTCTAATCCCCGGCGAAATGAAAGGGAAGCTCACGCAGCTGCGGAGAAGGCTCAAGGCTCTCCGCGCGTTACGCGAGCATTCGGAAATGTTGCGAATGCTTACCGACCCTCGCGGACGAATCGAAGACAGTCACGATCCGATCAAGCAAGACAACGATTTTAAGAGCTTGGACAGGTCGAAGCAGGAGGCATTGAGCGGGATTCTCTCGACCATACCCTTCTTTCTGTTGCAAGGGCCTCCCGGCGTGGGCAAGACCTACCTCGTATCGGAGATTGTGCGACGGCGCTTCACGGACGAGCCGACGACGCGGCTGCTTCTATCCGCGCAGAGCAATGCAGCGATCGATCACTTAATGAAAGAGGTGATCGAGATGCTGCCAAAGGACGTGGAGCCGGTAAAGGTACGAGCAAGGCCGGCTGATGACGACATCAGCGACACTGATCTCGAAATCGATCGCCAAGCCGATTACTGGCTCGACGCCCTCGCAAAGAGCGATCTGGTTGAGGATGCCGACCCGAGCGTGCGAGAAAAGATACGCGATTTAGCCGCGGTGCGGCGGGCGAAAGCGAAACCCAATGCGACGCGAGCGATGGCCGCAGAGGCCCGAGCCTTTGAGGCCATGATTCTGCGCTCAGCCAATCTCGTGTTCGCCACCACCAATTCTGCCGCTGTCGAGCAATTGATAGAAGAATCGAGCCTGTTCGATTGGACGATTGTTGAGGAGGCTGGCAAGGCGACGGGCAGCGAACTACTCTCGCCGCTGTTGCTATCGCATCGCCGCCTAATGATAGGCGATCACCAGCAACTTGCGCCATATGGCGCCGATACCATGATCAAGCTTTTGTCCAGCGCCGAATCGGTAAAAAAAGCGCTGCGCGCTGCCGAGCCGCACATCGCCCGCTATCAGCGAGAACCAGGCATAGAGGATGTTTTCAATGTGATCGACGTAGACAATGCGGATTTCGGTCGTCTGTGCGCCGACACGCTTTCCGCTCTATCATTATTTGAAACGCTTGTGAGAGCGGAAACCGCCGCAGTCGTTGAGAAGGGCAAAGCGCGCCGCCCTATCTTCCACAAGCTCAATGAACAGCACCGGATGCATCCGGCGATTGCGAAAATCGTATCGGATTGCTTCTACGAAGGCACATTAAAGACCAACGAAAAGGTCGAGAAAAAGTATCGCGATGGAACCCCGCCGTTTCGGTTCTTAGATAGTCGTCTGCCCGAACGTCCGGTGATTTTCATCGATATGCCGTACAGCCGCGAGACAATCGGTTATCGCGGCGGCGACCGGCTGCCTCCTTGGACGAATCCGGACGAAGTTACCGCGGCTCTGCAGGTTCTTCGTCTATTGCGCGCGGTGGGCCGATCACGCCCCTCGCTTGCTGTGCTGTCACCTTACAACGAACAGGTCAAACGGCTGCGACAAAACATCAGATCGGAGAAACCCGGTTCGTTAAAGCATCTCTCTGGATTTCAGCCTGCTTTAGGAGAAGACGATTATTGCGGAACCGTCGACTCTTTCCAGGGTGACCAAGCCGACGCGATCCTGATTTCGCTCGTGAGGAACAATGAGAAAGCGACCGTCAAGGGTGCGCTAGGGTTCCTCGACGACAGCCGCCGAATGAACGTTCTGCTCAGCCGCGCAAAATGGCGGATGATTGTTATCGGCAGTCTCAGCTTCTACCGCCATGTCATGAGTTATTCGGAAAAAGCGTCCGGTATCGACAAGTCGTCTGGCGCCGACATCGAGTTTCTTAAGAAGTTTCTTGTCGCGCTAAACGACGCCGAGCGAAATGGCGACGCGAGCATCGTGCCATGGTCAACCTTGCGGAAAAAGCCATGAGCGTGATCGAAGTTGCCGTGCCGATGAGGCGGAGTCGGCGCCGTTTCCACGTAGAGAAGGGGCGGCGCTGGAGCGTTATCGAGCATCTGATGCTAGAAGCTGTATCGCGCGCTCCCGCTACTACGGCGGATCTTTCCAAGCGCTCCAATCTTCACCGGCGCATTGTTGTAGAGGCGTTCATTCGATTGATGCGGGCGGGGTGGGTTGAAATCCTCGACGACCCACGAGCAACAATTTTTCGAGCGACTACTGCGGGAAAGGAGCAGATAAGGCTAGGCGAATTGAAAGGACTGACGACGATCCGATCGAGGACCATGAGCTTTGCCTTCGAACGAGTTACTGGGCAGGCATTTCGCGGCAGTGAATTTTCCATTCGAGCGCGCCAGCGGATTTCAAAGTCCACGGATGCCGATGCATTGGTCTTTTTAAGCCCTGATCCGCGCAAAGATGCCGAAGACCTCAGCCAAATTTACAGTGCGCTTGAAGGAGAAAATGAAGTCATCGTCGGCTCAGACTCCTCGCCCCATCTGCCGATAGAGGGCTTCGCTGTAGTGCGCGTCTTGGGCGGCGTTATCGACGACATATCATCGCGCGCCGAGGAGCCACTGCGTCGGGCCATTCTTCAAGCCGCCGCGGCCGCCGCAACGCCGCACGTCAAAACAACTGGCGGAGCCGAGCCTACAATGGTGCAGGCGACTGACTGGAGCGAGCCGGTAATTGATGCGGTTTTCGATCATAACGATTTGATTGTCGGCGAAAAGGAACATAAGGCAATCTTCCTAGAGGCATTTTCGCGTGCAAGAGAGCGGGTCGTCGTACATTCCACCTTTTTGTCAGATCGGCAGGATGATTTCCTGAAACCTATACTGGCTGCCGCGGCCCGTAACGTTCGCGTCGACATACTTTGGGGACAGTCGGATGATGCGACAGAGAACTCCGCGTCTCGCGAGGCAGCGTCTCTTCTCCGGCAAGCTGTTCAGCAATCGGGGCGTTCGGATCTCGTCAAGATACACAGTCTAACCACAGATTCTCACGCAAAAATCATCGCGAGCGATGATGGGAGCGGAGCATGGAGCGCTCTCGTCGGCTCTTGCAATTGGCTCTCGACAGAATTCGACAGCTTTGAGGCAACAGTTCGGTTAAGAGATCCGCGGCTCGCTGGTCGTGTGGTCAACCATCTTGCGACGATGTCGCTCGGATCGCGGGGCGTCTGGCACTCGCTGGCCGACGAACTCACCGTTCTCGCACGGCGCATTGTACACACTAAGTCGTTAACAGGGCGAAAGGCAAAGGTACGTATTTTGCTTTCATCAGACCATGCCTCACTTCCCCTGGAAGCGCGCGATCGGGCACGTAAGCGCATCCTTATTACCAGTCACCGCATCGGTGTCGCCGGACTTCCAATGGCAATCGTGCCAGCGGTGACTGCGGCGCAGGAAAAGAAAATCGAAGCAGCGTTGTTCTACGGACGTGCCACTGGGCCGCTATCTGGCACGGACGCCGCGGAACTGACGCGCGAGTTTGAACGTCAGGGCGTACGCATCCGGCCGATCTTCCAGCCGCGGCTTCACGCCAAGGCGCTATGCTGGGATGACGACGCATTAGCTATCAGCAGTCAGAACTGGTTATCGGCAAGTTCGTCGCAGGCATACCCTCGACGGGAGATTGGTGTTTTCGTGGAGTTGAACAAGATTGCTGATACGTTCGTCCGTCGACTCGAACACGCGCGGTCGCAATTCATGTAGACATTGCTGCGCCTGCAAGACAGCTGCGCGGTCGACAGGTTCCGCCGAAAACGAAGGTGTCGACGAGACTGCATGGGCTGCGAAAGGTGCTGATCCGCTAATCGTCAGGACAGGGACAATTGCAGTGGATAACACTTGCAAGGGCACGCCTCAGCTTAAGGGACCTTGCGTGTGTTCTTTTTTTGTTCTAAATTGCATAAGCCAGCGTGCAAGATGCGCTATATTTAGTGGTTTCTTCTGGGTTCTATAGGCGTATCTTGTGGGGTCCCAGCGGCATCATCATTTATCAGAGCTGGTACGGGCAGAGCGAGGGCCAGGGGCAATTCGCACTGGAACTTTGCGGCTGGAGGAAAAATGGACGCGATTAGCGACCAAGCTACTTTGCCTAACGCGGAATTTTTGACCGCATGGCAGGCAATCAAAATCGATTCAGCACTGAAAACCCGTCTCGTCGCGCAGGCGCTCTTGTCGTTTCAACTTCGCCAGTACTTCACGTTCGACCGAATGCCGGTTCACGGCCTGATCGTGCTGTCGGGGCCGCCAGGCACGGGTAAGACCACACTGGCGCGCGGCCTGGCGAATCAGGTCGCCGAGGCGCTGAAGCCCAAGAAGGCGAAGTTCATTCAGATCGATCCGCATGCGCTGGGAAGTTCGTCGCACGGCAAAAGCCAAAAGGACGTTTCCAAGCTTTTCGAACAGATCATTCCCGAGTACGCCACGCACGCTCCAACGATAGTTCTGCTGGACGAAGTTGAAACGCTCGCCGCCGACCGGCAGCGCATGAGCCTCGAAACGAACCCCATCGATGCGCACCGCGCCACTGACGCCGCGCTTGCAGGCATCGATCTGCTTTCCCGCAAACATCGCAATACGCTGCTAATTGCCACGACCAATTATCCGAAGGCCGTAGATCGCGCGCTACTTTCTCGTGCTGATATCGTTGAAGACATCGGCTTGCCGAACGCGGAGGCTCGGAAGCAAATCATCGCCGATGCGATCTCAATCCTTTCGGAGAAGTGGCCCAAGATTGCCGGTCTCAATACCCATGTGGTCGAGTTTGTTAAAGCTTCGGATGGCCTTGACGGCCGTCGTTTGCGCAAGGCGATGATCACCGCAGCAGCCTCAAGCATCGAAACAGCGCAGGATTTGAACAAGCTGAAAGCCGAGCAGGTTATGCACGCCCTGAAGCAGGCACGTGCCGTCGAAAAGATGCAGGAGGCATTCTCGTGAAAGTTAAACGTGAAATCGCTTCCGTGCCCGTGCGCTCGGCAGCCGAAACATGGAAGGCGATCATAGCCTTGATTTCCGGTCCAGATACACCCGATGCTAGCACGCTTACGGCAGCGGCGAGCATTATGGAATCGCTGATTGCTGACGAGCATCCGGCAAACGTTCCCATCACCGTGAAAGGCAACGGCGACCGGCTCGTTATCTATTGCCGTTACAATGAGGAGGCGCTTGAACTCGGCACCGACATCGACTCGTTGACGTGGAATCCAACTGGGGGCGCCGGTTGGAAGATCACCGCCCCGACGGAGGCGTCCGACGTACCCTGGATGAACGGTACGCTAAAACAACGCGCACCACGTATTACTGTCCACGACGTCAAGAAGCCTCCGGCTGATGAAGAGGAGACCATGAAGGCCACCGCGAACACGCTTGCCATTAATTGGGGAGTCCTCGGACAGTCATGAGCGCTACCTTCACTAGCACCTATTCGCGAACCCACACTGCCAAATACGTTTCGGATAAAATGCGAAACGTGTTGAAGTATCTGATTTCGTATTACGGCCTCAACCCCACAGTGCTTCTGGATGCTTGGACAAATTGGGTCGACGCTGGCGCACGCGAAATGCTTGAACGCGGCCATCTCGAAAAAATTGTCATCGAGTTTTACAAACCCGGCAGCGACTCCGCGCTTGGACGGTGGGATTTCCCCATCCGTTACGATGGCAACGGCGCCGACGAAATGTGGGTCGACCGCGAGTTCTTGGAAGGGTCGTTCGCAAAGACCACGTCGCCGCCCGCCGGGTGCGTCTATCGTATTTTGCTTCAACCGCTTCCAGGATCCCCATTGCCGAGCTTCATGTCCTATTCTTCTTACAAGTCGCTCAGCGGTTTGGTGGGTCGAGAGGCGGGTACGATCGTTTCCACGCCCGACATTATGGCATCAATGCAGTATTACAAATGATCTCTGTCGAAGAAGCGTTTGAGAAATTCCGGCAGCGTCTCGAACTCAGTGAGAGCGAACGCAAGGACACCATTCGCAAGCATACGTCCGTACGTGATTGCATCCGAGGCGGATTCGATATCAGCCGTGATTTTCTGACTGGATCGTATGACAGGCACACCAAAACGAAACCGCTTAAGGACGTTGACGTATTTTTCGTTCTCGGTCCCAACGATCAGCACTGGCGTCAGAAGCCGCCGAGCGAGGTCCTTGACGCATTCGTTGCGCGCCTAACAGGCGAGTTCGGCAAAGACGCCGTTGAGCCGGGGCGCCGCTGTGCAACCACCGAGTTCGAAAGAAATACTGAGGACAAAGAAGGCAAGGTCTTGTCCATTGATGCGGTTCCAGCCATCGAACTTGCCGACTGCTATGAAATTCCGGACCGTAATCTTGGCAAATGGATCAAGACGGATCCCGAAATTCATGCAGAGAAATCGACAGGCAAAAACAAGTCGTTGAGCGGAAAATGGGTTCCGCTGGTTAAGATGCTTAAGCGTTGGAACCGTTCTGCGGATAAGCCGATCAAGCCGTCTTTTCTCATTGAGGTGATGGCGCAGGAGCTTGTTGACGGTCCGTTCACGAACTATCCCGGCGAGGTCCGGCGTTTTTTTGCCGCCGCCTTGGACGGGATCACGCGCGAATGGAAAGACCCGGCGGGCCTCGGGCCGCCGGTCTCGGACCAAATGACGCCAGACCTTGTACAGAAGGCTGTCGTGTCGTTGCGCCGCGCCGAGACGGAGGCAGCTCGCGCGGTGCGCCTTTCGCAGCAGGGCAAGCAAGGCGAGGCACTCGCCATTTGGCGCCAGATAATGGGTCGTTACTTCCCGACGAGTTGACCAACATGACGCAAGCCGTTGCGGTACGCAGCCAAGGAGATGATTTTCAGGCCCGCATGTTCTGGCTGCATGCTGCCCTATTGCTTGATCCTAACGGGGCCGTGGCGAAGGTTAGCTTCGAGCGCGGACCGCGTGGCTTTGATGACGTAACCGTCGAATACATGCGCGGAATGGGTCCACAAGACCACTATGGCCACAAGCTTGTTCGGGATTTTTTGCAGTGCAAATGGCACGCTCGTCCAGGCGAATTCGGCCATCTGGAACTTATCGACCCGGCGTTTTCAAATGCGCAAACAGTCTCGCTGCTCAAGCGGGCTCGCGACGCTCAAGCGGCTCACGCTCCACAGGGCCAAGGTGCGCGATTTCGTTTGGTAACTAACTGGCGGCTTATGGCGGCTGATCCGTTGGCACGGCTCATCTTAAATCAAACCCACGCTATCGATCTGAAGCTTCTGTTCGACGGAAAAACATCAGCCAGCATGATGGGAAAAGTCCGCGACGCTTGGGCCGGACACCTGGGGATCAGCCATGATGAACTTGTGCATGTCGCTCGAACCTTGGCGATCACACAGCGACTTGAATCCGGAAACGATTTTCGGGAACGGCTCAACGACCGTTTTGCGCTGGTCGGAATGAAGCAAGTGCCTCTTTCGCAGGCCGGATTTCCCTATGACGACCTGATCATGAAACTTCACGCCCAAGAGCGTAACGAATTCGACAAGGAGTCATTTCGCGATCTTTGCAACGACGAGAAGCTCCTCGACAAAAAAAGCGGTGGGCCAACCACGTTAGGCGTGCGCTCGTTTATGCATCCGATCGACGACCTTGAGGCGAGAACCGACAAAGCCATTAATCTCGTGCCGCACTTCGATGGCCGGTACATTCGTGATCCGTTTGCGTGGAAGGCCAAGCTCTTTCCAGAATTGCGCGATTTCATTATCAACGCTTCGCGCGGGCAGGATGATTTACGGCTGGTACTTGATACGCATGTTTCCCTCGCCTTTGGTGTCGGTGTTATTCTGAATGCTAAGTCAGGGAAGAAGATCGAGATCGAGCAACGCGCGGGCGGGCGACATATCTGGTCTGAACGAGATAAAGACCTTGACCCTTCTTGGCCCAAACTGTGCATTGCGAGCGAGCCAGTTTTCGGTAGTGGCGCTGATATTGCCGTCTCTGTCGGACTGACTCACGACACCTCGAAGGCCGTACGGTCTTATGTCGAATCGCTTCCCAGCATCGGCGAACTTCTTGTGGTGACGCCGACAGGCGGTGCTTCGAACCAAAGTATCAAATCAGGAAGCCATGCCCACCAACTTGCTGAAACGTTGACAGCCTCGATCCGTTCAACAGGTGTGGGGCCGCGCCGCGTGCATCTTTTCATTGCGGGGCCGAACGCATTTGCGTTCTTCCTTGGGCAGAACCAACCCGCTATAGGACCAGTGACAGTTTACGAATGGGATTTCGACGGATTGCGTGACCGAAATTACAGTATTGGCTTGGAACTCTAATTTCACGCGGTACGGCCGTGCTTTAAACATTGAATCTATTCCATCATCAACCCGCAACCCAACTGCGCCGCCGCAAACGTTTGAAGGTCTTATCGAAAATTCCGCGCCTTGATCTTCAGCGTATCGATATGCAGGTCAGGCACGTACATATCCCGTGGCCTTACGATCTGCGGTTTAGGATCGCGGTTATCCGGTCCGCTGCCGCCGCCCTTGGCTTCGTCGCCGCGTCCGGAGGCAAGCGGGAAGGGGGCATTGAGGCCCGCAACAGCCCTGAGGTCTGCAGTTAGGTCGGTAACCTCTTCGACGATCAGATGGATGACGTCGCTGGCATCCTGCACGCGCCCGCGCACTCCAAACATGCTACCACTGAGGATCGTGCGCCGGAACTTCGCGAACACCGATGGCCAGACGATTAGATTGGCGTTGGCGCTTTCATCTTCGAGCGTGATGAACATGACGCCCTTGGCCGACCCCGGCATTTGCCGCACCAGGACAACGCCAGCGATGGCAAGGCGGCTGCCGTTTCGCGCCGTGCGCAGATTGATACAGGGGGCGTAGCCTTTACTTGCCAACCCCTCCCGTAGGAAACGCGCCGGATGCCCGCGCAGACTGAGACCGAGGGCGCGGTAATCTTCGACGACCTCCCGGCCTTGCGTCATGGGGGCAAGCGTGACGGGGGGCTCAACCGCTTCCGGCCGAAGCACGCCGGCACGGTCATCAGCCGCGGCAAAGAGCGGAAGCGCTTCGTCGCGCAGCGCCTTGATGGCCCAACTCGCATCGCGGCGGGAGAGTCCGAGCCCGGCAAAGCCGTCGGCGGCGGCAATGTGTTTCAAGGTCGCAACCGGAACTTCGGCTCGGCGCCAGACCTCTTCTATCGTGGTGAATTCGCTCAACAGGCGCGTAGCGGCGATGCGCCCGAAGGTACGCCGGTCGACCAATTGCTCGGCATCCTTCTGATTGAGGCTGCGCACCATACAGAAGCCAAGGCGCACGGCCTGGTAGGGGCCGTCCGCTACCTCAAGCGAGCAGTCCCATTGCGAAAGGTTGATGTCGACGGGCCGCACCTCCACGCCGTGTTCGCGGGCGTCGCGTACCAACTGCGCCGGAGCATAGAAGCCCATGGGCTGCGCATTGAGGATCGCGGCAAGGAAAACATCGGGATGATGGCATTTCATCCAGCTTGAGGCGTAGGCGATCAGCGCGAAGCTGGCCGCGTGGGATTCCGGAAAGCCGTAGCTGCCGAAGCCCTCTAATTGGCGAAACGTGCGCTCGGCAAATTCCTGCGTATAGCCGTTGTCCAGCATGCCGCTGATGAGCTTGTTCTGAAACTTATTTACCCCGCCGGTAAACTTGAACGTCGCCATGGCGCGGCGGAGTTGGTCGGCTTCGGTCGGCGAGAAGCCGGCCGCGACCATTGCCACTTGCATCGCCTGTTCCTGGAACAGCGGCACGCCGAGCGTCTTGCCCAGCACTTTGCGGAGGGCTTCAGTCGGAAAAGTGACGGCTTCCTTGCCTTCACGACGGCGGATATAGGGGTGCACCATGTCGCCCTGGATCGGACCGGGCCGCACGATCGCCACTTCAATCACGAGATCATAGAAAGTTTTGGGCTTGAGGCGCGGCAGCATCGACATCTGCGCGCGGGATTCAATCTGGAAGGTGCCCATGGTGTCGGCCTTCTGGATCATCGCGTAGGTCGCGGGATCCTCAGCGGGGATGGTCGCAAGGTTGAGCGACTGACCCTTAGCCTTTTCCAAGAGACCGAAGGCCCGTCGCATGCAGCCCAGCATGCCAAGGCCCAGCACATCGACTTTCATGAATTTCAGCGCATCGATATCGTCCTTGTCCCATTCGATCACTTGGCGGTTGTCCATGGCGGCAGGTTCGATTGGAACCATTTCATCGAGACGGTCGAGGGTGAGGACAAAGCCGCCGGGATGCTGCGAGAGATGCCGCGGCGTGCCTATCAATTCCTTGGCGAGGGCAAGCGTAAGCTTGAGGCGGCGGTCATTGAGATTGAGGTTGAGCTCTTTGGCGTCCTTCTCCGCAACGCCTTCCGTACTCCAGCCCCAGATCAATCCTGCTAGCGCGCCGGTCACGTCTTCCGGCAGACCGAGCGCCTTGCCGACCTCGCGCACCGCGCCGCGCGAGCGATAGCGAGAGACCACGGCCGTAAGTGCCGAACGCGTGCGGCCATAGGTCTCGTAAATCCATTGGATCACTTCCTCGCGCCGCTCATGCTCGAAATCGACATCGATATCGGGCGGCTCCCGGCGTTCTTCGCTAATGAAGCGCTCGAATAGAAGGCCCTGGCGGACAGGATCGATCGCGTGACGCCGAGGACATAGCAGACGGCCGAGTTTGCGGCCGAGCCACGGCCTTGGCAGAGAATGCCTTTGGATCGCGCAAAACGGACGATGGATTCCACGGTGAGAAAATAGGGGGCGTAATCTAACCGCTCGATCAGACTGAGTTCGTGGCGGATTTGCGTGGCGACGGCATCGGGCAGGCCGTCGGGATAGCGGTTCGCAGCACCTTCCCAAGTCAACTTCTCCAAACGATCTAGCGCTGTCAGCCCGTCTTCAAGGGTTTCAGTGGGATAGCTGTAGGTCAGCTCATCGAGCGAGAAGCGACAGCGCGCGGCGATTTCCAGCGTGCGTGCGATCGCTGGCTGATAATCTGGAAACAGCCGCTCCATCTCGTGAGGGGGCTTAGGGAAGCGGTCCGAGTGCCGTTCCTTTTGAAACCCCGCATTGTCGATTGTGGTATGCAAGCGAATACAGGTCACCACATCCTGCAACATACGGCGCGAGGGGCAATGATAGAGGACGTCATTGGTGACGACCGTGGGCACCTTGGCGCGCCAAGCCAGCGCATCGATGCGCGCCAGGCGCTCGGCTTCATTGGGCAGAAAACGCCGGGCCAATGAGCAATAGGCCCGGTCGCCGAAGATCGCCTTGAGGCGGCGCAACTCGCCTTCCAGATCGGCCTTAAGCTGGTCCGAGATCAGGACCGCGATCAGGCCTTCGTTCCATTGCTCGACATCGGGCCAATCGAGGCTGCACTTGCCTTTGCCGGTGCGCGCCTTGCCTCTCGAGAGCAGCCGACAGAGGCGGCCATAACCGGCACGGTCCATCGGGTAGACCAGGAGCGAAGTGCCGCATGCGAGATCAAGGCGGCAGCCCACGATAAGCCGTACGCCGGTCACCTTGGCGGCTTCATGGGCGCGCACCATGCCGGCCAGCGAATTGCGGTCGGTGATGCCGAGGGCAGGGATGCCGAGCATGGCGGCGGCGACAAACAACTCCTCCGGCGAAGACGCGCCGCGCAGAAAGGAGAAATGCGTCGTGACCTGCAATTCGGCATAGCTCATGCTTCACCTAAGCCGTGCAGCCACCATTGCCCGCCCGTGCCTGCGGGACCATCCCGACACAGCCAGTAGCGCGCGCCATCCGCCGTTTCGACGCGGTAGTAATCGCGGACCAATTCGGTCTCGGCGTCCGAGCGCCACCATTCGCCGTGAATGCGCTCCGGCCCATCGGCGCGCGTTATGCGGTGCTGCCGGTTTTGCCAGACGAACAGGCGCGGCGGGTGATCGGGCAGGGCGGCGATCGCCACCACGCGCTCGGGGGGCGAGAACAGGCGCGCCGGACGCGGCAGGGTCTTGGGCCAGTCCTGGCCTTGCGGTGGGTGCAGCGCCGGCAGGCGCTTGACCGAGCGCTCCGGCAGGTCGCTTTCGACGGGAGCCAGGCGAAATACGGCCTTGGAGCCGAGGCGGACGCCGAGCGTATCGACCAGCTGGCCGACATCCACGTCGCTGCCATCCGTTGCCAGATGGCGGCCGATGGTCTGCCGCTCGCTCAAGGCTTCGATCCACGACGCGGTGAGCGTCGCCTGCTCGATGCCGAAGCCCGGATCGACCAGCACCAGCCGTTCTTCCAGCAGCCGCGCAAGATGCTTTGGCTCGCGATAGGGACGCGCGAGCGCAACGCGCACGGCTTGGGCGATATTATCGACCCGCAGAAAGACGAGATCCAGCCGTCGCGCGCCCACGCCGCGGTGTTCCAGCTCCGGGCAGAGCATGGCACATAGCTTGGCGATGACGCGTTTTAGATCGTCGGGATCGGCGAGGGGATCGACGAAGCGCAGGAGCTTGCTCGGCACTTCCTCTGGCAGAAGGGAGCTCAAAGGTTCGATAATGCTCCCTAGCGCCTGATCGAAGCGCAGCAGCACATCACCGCCAAAACGAAGCTGCAGGCCGGCGCGCGGCTTGCTCGCGATATGCGCCACGCGCTCGATCCCGACCTCATGTAGCGCCTCGATAGTCTTTGCATGAAGCCGCAGGGACGCCACTGGCAGGCTCGCCATAGCTTCGGAGGCACGCCCCGGTGACACAACGAGGCTGTTGCCAAAGCGCGCCATGGCCCAGGCGCAGCCCGGCGTATCGGCCAGCGCCGCCTTGGCCGCGATGTCTTGGGCCTGTATGCGGGACAGCAAATCTTGGATCAACGCTTCTTCGCCCTGAAACAGATGCGCCGCACCCGCCACGTCGATGAAGATGCCGTCGGGCGGGTCAGGGACAACGAGCGGCGAATAGCGCATGCACCAGATCGCGACCTTGCGCAGCGCGGCCGCGTCCTCCTCGGGCGCGGCATCAACCACGGTTAGGTCCGGTATCAGGGATTGCGCATGCGTTACCGTCATGCCGGGCGCAAGCCCGGCGCGTGCGGCGGCGCCATCGACTGAAGCGATGACCCGCCGCTGCTTTTCCATCGTAGCCGTGACCAGCGGCCTATCCCGCGTCGGCAAACTTGGGTTCTTCCGCCGCAGCCGGTCGGTCGGCCAGCGCGGCAGGAAGAGCGAGACGACCCTGCGCATCGCAAGCCTCCACGATCCAGCTATGAGGTTCGCCGCCTTTGACGCGCAGCAATTCCACGTTCCAGCGCTGTCGCTGAAGATGATCAAAGACGCCGGGACCGGACGCGGCGGGCGCCACCCGCCAGCGCGTCATCGCGGCCGTGGGCTCGCCGGCCAGCTTGTGTTCGTCGAGCGTGCGCCAGCGGCGTAGCACGAGCGCGGTGACGCCGGTTTCGCCGGCAACAAGCTGAAGGCGGCGCGACGCGGTGAGCGACAGCTTGGTGACTTCGCCCACCACACCGGCGAGGCCGATACAGCGCAGCCCGTCTTCCATCGCCGGCAGCACGTCGCGATCCTTGTAGGTCTCGCAATAGATCACGCGGTCCGGATGAAGCCCGATACGGGCGAGCGCGGGCGCGAAGAGATCGCGCGTGCGCAAGCACCACAGCACCGGCCCCGGGATGCGGGCGACGATACCGGCCGCGAACAGCGTGGCGACAGCGGCATGTTCGCTGGCTGGTCCGCCTTCGATCACCTCGTGCACATTCCCGCGCGCGATTCCGCCGTGAGGGAGCGCGCCATCAATCGCCGCCACTCCGAAGGGCACGACAGCACTCAGGGCGCGGCCATGCCGTTCCGTCCGCTCCAACCAGCGGCGCAATTCGGCAATAGGCATGTGCGGGCTGGCCGAGGCCATCCTTGACGTCTCCGGATAAACTGAATGTTCTTATTTTGTTCTCTTAAAAGGAAAAGAGTCAAGCAAGCAAAAACATCGCTCGTTCAATAGCTTGCCAGCATCTTGTAGAAAAAACACCTAAGGGTTGAGTGCTATAGAAACATGCCGTGACAGGAGAACTATGCGGCGATGCACTCCCCACTCAATCCGGCTTGACAAGTCGCCTACCTAGAACAAACATGGAACATGCTAATTTGCCGCATATTTACCGTGAGTGCCCTTCGCGGTTGCCGTCCGCGTTGGAAACGCTAATGCCCGCGCGTGCCACACCGTCATATCTGTCGCTCGATAAGACAAGCTATCCTTGGAAGTGCGGCATCAACTACCGCGCGCGGCCCAAGCGGTACCGCGTCGGCAAGGGCGAGCAAGGCGTTCTGATCTGTGAGCCGTACAAGAGCGAGCTTGTCCCGCACTGGCGCTTCAAGACACCCGCGATTGCGAGACGTAGCGCCAGCGCAATCTTTCGGATGTTCAAGGCGTATCTCGACGCCGAGGATTTTGTCGGCGCCGACATGGCACGGAAATTTCTGCAAATGGGCTACACCCGCGCACGCCGCTACGCCAACTACAAGGGCGGGCGCAAGTACGACAAGTACAAGGGCTATGCGCTGAAAGAGCGCGGCACCGGCGATCCCGCGAAAGCGGAGAGTGCCGAGGTCTTCTACCGCCATTGGAAAAAGGCCGAGGCTGAGCCGCGCTACGCCGCTCAGAAAAAAGCGTGGAAGGGCACATACGGATGAAGCTGCCCGTTCTGCCCGTCTATTATTATCTCGACCATTTCACGGAAATGCTCGGCTTCGTCGAGCGCACCTACGAGCCGGTTCTTGGCCCCCAGCATCACGCATTTATTGCCCTGTTTCGCGGGTTTTCGAGGGACGCCCAGTGTCTCCTGATACGCATGATCAATCGCCGCGGCTACGTCTTTCGGCCCTCGGCGTTTAAGTATGGTGAAATCGGCAACGTAGCGTCAGCCTTGGACGAGTTGAGGGTATCGGGTTTGGCGCGCGCCTTGCGCGACGACGATTACGCCGCTTTCCTTTCGACCCTGTCGAAGAACTCGCTGCTACAAGCCGGCAAAGCGATTGACGCGGTCGCGGTCAGAAGCACTTGGTCCAAGCCGAGGCTGGTCGATCACTTCGTCGATACGATACCGTTCGCGGCCGCGCTTGATCGTTGCGGCGGCACCGACTATGTCGCGCTCGACAATCTCGCCCCTATTCATTTTCTCCTTTACCTCTATTTCGGCAAAACCGAGCGCGATCTCAAAAATTTCACGCTTCGCGACCTCGGGATTATCCGCACTAACAAGCTGACTTCCTTCAGCGCCCGCTTCAGCGATGGCGAGGAAGCCTACGCCTGTTTTCATTACAGTCAGATCCTAAACCGTCTCGAAACGAAATCGGCTGCCGTCTTTACCCGCGCCGTTGATGACGTGCTCGACGGCCCACGCGCCGCCAGCGAGCACGTCGGCGACCTTCGCGACCGCGCCGCCTACTTGGTTGGACAGTTCTTCGAAAAGCGGGGTGACAAAGCTACGGCCGACAGGTTGTACCGCGCCGGCTCCTCGGCGGAATGCAACGAACGGCTCGTGCGACTGCTCTACACTGGAGGCGACAAGGCGAGCGCGGAAGAACTTTTGCGCCACATGATCGACGATCCCGCGAGCGACGATGAATATCTGTTCGCTACCGATTTCCATGCCCGCAAATTCGGCGGTCAGCGCACCGGCGCATGTACGGAATTGCTGCGGTCGGGACGCACCCTCACGGTTGATGATATCCGTCGCGCTAACCCCGAGGCCGGTGTCGCGGGCGTCATGCGCCGCGACGGCTGGCGCGTATTTTACTCGGAAAATTGCCTGTGGCGCAGTTTATTTGGGTTGCTGTTCTGGGACGAGCTGTTTGAATCGGGCCAGTTGCACAGCGGGTTTGACTGGGTGCCGCAATGCCTCAAAGACCGCAGCTTCAAACGGCGCTTCGACGCGCAAATCGCATCGAAGCTTAACGCGTTGCGTACCGGCGCGGGGCTGCCGCTGATCCTTCGTACCATCGCGGCAAAGTGGGGGACACCAAATGGCGTTTTTGGCTGGGATCGCGTGAACGCTGAAGCACTGCGCGCGCTGCTCCAGACCGCAAATCCCAACGCCATCGCTACCGTGACGGCAGCAATGTGCCAGGATTACGTCGGAATGCATGACGGCTTTCCCGACCTCATGCTCGTGCGTCATTCGGAACTGTTGTTTCTTGAAGTGAAGGCCGAGGGCGATGCGGTGCGCCGCAACCAGCTGACTCGCCTACGCCAATTGAAAAACGCCGGCATCAACGCCGAGATTGCGCGCGTTGCCTATCGCTTCGATCCCGAACAGGAATATGTCGTCGTGGACATCGAAACCACGGGCAGCTGGGGCAATGGCGACCGCATCACCGAGATCGGCGCCGTTAAAATGCGCAATCACCGCGTCATCGACGAATGGCATTCCCTTATCAACCCGCAGCGTCTCATCCCGCACCGCATCACGCAGTTGACCGGCATCACCAATGCCATGGTACGGGACGCGCCGCTGTTCGCGGAAATCGCCGACTCGTTCCGTGCGTTTATGGGCGAGGATGCCATTTTTGTTGCGCACAGCGTCAACTTTGATTACGGTTTCATCGCTGCGGAATTTGATCGGCTTGGACGCCGCTTTCGCTACCCCAAGCTCTGTACCTGCGCCGGAATGAGGCGCAGCCATCCAGGTCACAAGTCCTACAGCCTGGGTAACCTTTGCCAAGCCTATGAGATCAGCCTTGAAGACCATCATCGCGCGCTATGCGACGCGCGGGCAGCGGCCCAGCTTCTCAACCTAATAAATGGCAAACGCGGTCAGGAGCGTCCAACTGTCGAAACGGCAGCCGCTTAAATCTATTGGTTCGCGTCGAATTTCAGCGCCGGACACAGTTCCTGTGCTCCTCTAACGAATCAAATCTCAGGGCCTTGAGTCCAGCGCGCGGCGCCTTAAGTGACTTCCATGAAGGTTTTTATCAGCTCTTTGATTTCCGGATTCGAGTCACTTCGCGCTGCCTGCAAGGCAGCGGTTGCCACTTTACGCCACGAACCCGTCATGGCTGAGAGCTTTGGTGCGCGGTCGCACTCCGCCCAAGTTGCCTGCCTGCAGGGCCTTCGTGAGTCCGACCTTATGCTGCTGGTCTTGGGTGAACGCTATGGACCGGCCCAGGCTTCGGGCCTCTCCGCCACGCATGAAGAGTACCGCGACGCTAAGGGGCGCAAGCCAGTTATCGCGTTTGTACAGACGGGTGTTACGCCTGAACCCGAACAAGCAGCGTTCATTGATGAGGTGCAAAGCTGGGAAGGGGGCTTGTTTCGTGGCAGCTTCGCGACGAGCGATGATTTGCGCGACGGCGTGATCCGCGCGCTACATGATTATGCTATCACCAACATGGCGGGACCAGTCGATCCGAAAGCGCTCGTCGAGACCGCGCTCGCGTTGCTGCCACGACTAGAGCGCAACGTTTCCCGTGCGCCCATGCTCAACCTTGCATTAGCTGGCGGCCCCTTCCAAGCCTTGCTGCGTCCCGCCGAAATCGAGGCCTCAGAACTGGCGGATGTATTGCATCAAGCGGCATTGTTCGGCGATACCCGCATCTTTGATCGCCGCGATGGCGTCGACACCGGCCTCGATCACGCTGCACTAATCCTGTCCCAGAATAACAGCAACCGCATCCAGCTTGACGAGCAGGGCAGAATTTTGCTGCGGCTGGCGCTGAACGATACGGATCATGACCGGCGGAATGGCATGGGATTTCCTGCGCTTATCGAGGAAAAAGTGCTGGCTCGCCTTATGGCTGGCCTTGCGTATGCGTCATGGCTCTTGGACCATATCGATCAAACTCAGCGTCTGACGCATTTAGCCATTGCCGCGCGGATTGACGCTTCCGACTATATGGCTTGGCGGACGCAGGGTGAGCAGGATGCCAGCCCAAATTCCGGCACGATGGGTTGGGGTAACGAAAACCACCCGCCCATCCACGTCTGCAAGCCGCGCGCGGCCGTCCGTCTTGACCGCAAACGTCTGGCCGAAGATATTCTCGTTCCGTTGCGGCGTCAGTGGAAACAGCGCTAAACACACCCACGCCAAACGTGCATCCTTCAGCCGAAAAAGTCACACGGTAGCGAGGCCTTACGACCTGTCCGCTGCGTGGAGTGAGGCTAGTACGGGTCGGCTTCGATCCATCGCGCACAGATCGTTTGGAACAGGAATTCCAGCTGACCCAGGGAGAACTGCGTGTGCTGTTTTTCATTATCGAGGTTGGCGGCGTCTCCGAAGTCGACGAAATCCCCGGCATTTAAGCGACAATCAACCTCATCTCCACCGAATATCTGAGAAAACCGGCGTAGGCCGCCAAATGATTTTGGGAAGCTTGCCGCGGGTTATTGCGTCGTTCCATAGCTTGCGCCCTTGTTGAAAGGGCTACAACCGCGACTCCATGTTCATGCCACAGGAGCGCCTGCCCGTGCATGCACCTTTCACCACAACGTTCTTTTAAGGAGCACGATGGCGGCAAAGGTCGAAATGCTCAAGGTAAACGGCCGCAGCGACTGGATCGTCATCCGCTTGAGGGCCCGGTCACCAACGCGGGTGCCCAGCCAGATGGCGGGCACCAGCGCCAAGGTGAGGCCGACATCCGAAGCCTTGATAAGGCCGTAGAGCAAAAGTGCTCCGACCGAAGCCAGCGCACCGAACAGAAAAAAGGCGTTCAGTGTGGCTCGAACATGTCCGAAGGATTCACGCTGGTAGAGGAGACCCATCGGCGGAGCGCCGACCGATGTCAGCGTCGCCATGGCGCCCGACAGAAACCCCGCGGTGAACAGCGAGGCTTTATTGATGGCGACCGTGAAGCGTGTCAGGCTGATTGCCACGCCCAGCAAGACGGCGATGCCAACGCAAACGCTAATGAATTTCTTGTCCGCGATCACGGCGATAAGCGTAGCGGCGAGCAATGCGCCGATCACCCGGCCCATGAATGCATAGGAGATCTCGCCCCAACGGATCTCGCTCCAATCGCCTTTGAAGCTGTAGATCATCACCGGCAGGCCGCAGAGCAGTATGAGGGCCGGGATATGAGAGGGAGCCGCCAAGGCGATGAGCGGCGCACAAATTAATCCAAACGCCTGCCCCGTCACGCGGTGCGTGGCTGACGATATGAAGATGGCGGCAAAACAGCCTGCATAGGCCGCGGGCGTGACTTCGATCAGCCCGAAGAACGTCGTCATTCAAGCCACTCGCAATCTATGATGTCCGCATGCCACGGCTGCGCAGGTACGAGCCGCGTTTGGTCTCAATGCACCATTGTTGTTTTGAGCAAGTGGCGGTTTTCGTCGGTGAAGGGCGTTCGGGAATGAAGGGTTCGCTGATTATCCAGTATCACCGCGTCGCCGTCGCCGAGCGCAAAACGCACCGTCAAATCCGGGCACTCCGCCGCCGCATCGATCATGTCCATCACAAGGCGTTCATCGGAAGACATGCCGCGTCCCAGCGCTTTCGCGCCGTCCTCGATGGCGTCCCGCTTGTACCGTAGCTTTTCACCGCTCCCATCCAGCATGATGGTCTCGTGAAGGACCTGGTCGGCCGTTAGGATCGAGCCCACAAAGGGAAGCCTTCGCTCCCGCATGATAGCGAGCGCGGTCGCTCCGTTCGGCTGCGCCGCAATCCAGCGGACCAGCTGACGCACGTCCCAGACCAGCGTATCCCCGCCGTCTTGCGCGGCGCGAACGGTAAACAGGGCGAACAGCGGTTCGGGCGTTGGCTTGAACGCCGAGTCCGTATGCGGGAAGCCGTCGCGCGTGCTGTTGAGCAGCGATTCCGGCTCGCCGGCTTCGATCGGCCTGGCTTTGATATGCCGGTACGCAAAGCTGGCGTTGGGCTGGTGGTAATTGCCGAGCGACGGATTTCCCCAGTACGAGGAAAGGCCGACAATGAACGCGCCCCTTACATCCTGTGCGGGCGCATACGGCAGTTCGTGAAACCGCATGCCCGTGATGACGCAATAGTCGGCTGTTTTTGAAAAGCCATTCGGCGTCCCGAGATTTTTGTTCGCATCGATCGCGGGTCCGATTTCGCGAAAAATCCCCGATACAAGGCTGCGCAACAGAGCCTGATTGTCGGGACGGCCCAGCGCAGATTCGGCGATTTGTAGCTCGGTTATGGCGCGGGTGAATTCCGATAATTCACGGTCGGAAACCGAGACGGAAACCCGCGTCCGCAGTGCTGACCGCAGACCCATGACCCGTAATCCACATCTTATGCGAGTAGAAATCAAATGTACTACCGTCAAACTTATCTCTCAGGTTGTACCTTGATGTCAAGCGCACGCGCCAAGCGAAGATAAAATATTTTAAGCTTGGCCGGCCGCATTCCGGAGGCCGTAGAACTAAGTCAATTCCACATCGAATTCCGGTTTGGTCTGGGAAGCAAAAAAGCCGTTTCGATTGAGGGTTCCAGTTCCTCTCGTCGGTTCAATCATCTCGGAATACACGTCCCGGTCGCTAGAACTGCGCCCGATGCTCCGCCATTATTTCTGAAACGTTGCCACGCCCGCGTGAAGAGGAGAGGGGCCCTGTGACTATTGCATCCGCGTGGTGGACTTGGCTTCTTGAAAAGGATGTCGGCGGCTTGGCAGTCACGACCTTGGTCCTCACGCTCATCGTGGCGATCGTCAAGATCTTGAGGGATCGCGCCGCGATCCGGAAGCTCGTCGCCGAAACCCGGAAAATTGACGCCGATACCCGAGCGATGGACCGGGCCGAGCGCGAGGCGGATCGGGAACGTGTACGGAACTGTGCACGCGCCATCCTGAACAGCGTTTCCGCGCTGGTCGATGAATTGTATGCGACCTTCTATCTCTTCGCCTTCCCGCCGGATAAGGTCAGCAAAGCAATGCTGGCGGAGGCCGTACAGGCGGCACGACGCTTCCGTCAAGAGCAGCGTTACCGGGTGGAGATGGAAACTCTTCTGGCCGAACTTGCCGCATATGCCGGCTCGGACTGCGATGCCATCATCGCTCAGCTCGGGTCGCAAGCGCAGCAGCTCTTGATAAAGGTCAGCGACAAAAAGGCGCTCGTCGCGAGAATTGAAAGCGGTGGGCTGGATGCCGACACCGCCATGGCGGTGGCGAGTTGGCTTGGCGACGTGCGCGAACTGCAAATCCTTTTGGGCGCATCGGTTGGAGCCATCGCCGCGCGATTGTCTCTTGCGCAAAACGATAAAGCGGCTGCTGAACGTGGGACCAAGGCCTCGGGCGATGTGGCCGCCTAAGCGCTTTCCAGTTTCAACGACCGACCTCGGCCCGACCGTTCCGTGGATTGCGCGTTATGCCGTTCTGAGGCTTCTCGCGCGCATTTCCAAACCAAAAGCTCCGGAACGCGCGTAGAAGACGAGTGAAACGGCTAAGGGGCTCCGCCCCTGGCGCGCGCAAGGCATCCACGCTTCGGCCGCCGCCTCCGCACGCATCCCCGAATTTATATTTTTTAGATGAACGGGGCCCCTCGTGCGGACCCTCGGCGCTCTCGCGCGGAGCCTCCTATGCGCTTGCCTCCCCGGTCTCGCCGACGGGCAGGGGTGCAGCAGCAGCTGCACCCGAACCGGGAGGAAAAAATGCCGTTACTAACCGCCAAAGATATCGAGCAACTGCTCGCCAATGGCAAGACCAACGCCGCGCACATCAGGGCGGACGGAAACACCGAGGACGTTAAACCGGTCGTCAAATTGTTTGCGCCGTGGGGTGGAGCCACCTGGCTTCTGAGCGAACTCGATCCGGACGACCCCGATCTCGCCTTTGGTCTCTGCGATCTCGGCTTGGGATTCCCCGAGGTCGGCAGCGTTCGCATCTCTGAAATCGAGAGCGTCACTGGCCCCGGCGGCCTTCGCGTCGAGCGCGACCGTTTTTTCTACGCCACCGACACGCTGCGCCGCTACGCCGCCGAAGCGCAGCGCCTTGGCTACATCAGCGCGTAAGGGGAAGTTATGCGCAGGGACATCTATCAAACCATCACCGACAAAATCGTCCGGCAACTGGAGGAGGGGGTCCGCCCGTGGCACCAGCCGTGGAATGCCGACCATTTGCAAGGGCGCATTTCGCTGCCGCGCCGCTATAACGGCGTGCCATATCGCGGTGTCAACGTCATTGCGCTGTGGATGGAAGCGCTGGCCAAAGGCTACAGCGCGCCATGTTGGATGACGTTCAAGCAGGCGCTTGACCTCGGCAGCTGCGTCCGCAAGGGCGAACACGGCAGCCTTACCGTCTACGCCGACAGCATCCGACGCATGGAAGAAGGGAAGGAGGAGCCGACCGAAATCCACTTCCTCAAGGGCTACATCGTCTTCAATGTCGAGCAGATCGACGGCCTAGCAGCAGGCTACTATGACCGCCCTGAAGCCCCCCGCGAAACGGTGGAAGCCATTGTCCATGCGGAATCATTCTTCCGCGCCACCGGGGCGACCATTGTTCACGGCGGGAATCGCGCCTGCTATGTGCAGCGCACCGACACGGTGCATATGCCATGCCTCGACACCTTCCGCGACGCGGAAAGCTATTACGCCACGCTTGCCCATGAGTGTACGCATTGGACCATGCATCCCACACGCCTCAACCGCAGCTTTGAGCGAAAGCGCTGGGGCGATGAAGGCTACGCTATGGAAGAATTGGTCGCAGAACTCGGCGCGGCCTTCCTCTGTACCGAACTTCAGCTAACGCCTGAGATACGCGAGGATCATGCCAGCTACATCGCAAACTGGCTGCAGGTCCTAAAAAACGACAATCGCGCGATCTTCACCGCAGCCAGCCACGCTCAGCGCGCGGCGGATTTCGTTACCGGCCTGCAGAAGCAGGTCGAGGTGGAGGCCGCCGCATGAATGGGTGATGCGGAGCGCACGCTTATTACGAGGCCAGCCTGTCCAAGGCCCTACCCCGGTAGTTGACGGGCAGGCCGGCCAATCCATTCGCCACGTGTTCACCGCGCATAACGAGGCGGCCATCCATTTACCAGGTTACAGACGACACGGTAGATTTCATAGGTGCCGACTTTAGAAAAGCGCTCGTTGACCGGTTCGGTCCAGAAGCGCGCCGCCGGAAAGCCCCGCTGGTGCCAGTAGTGTTCGAGCCGCTTGGCCAGTCCGAGCGCGCCCCGCTGACTAAGGGTGTCGGCGTAGCGTTTAACGGTTCGGCTGGTCGCCCATCTGCCCGGCGGACATGCACCGCCCGCTTCATTATTCCGTTTCATGATCCCTCCCTTGGTTATTTTTGAGGGCGGGATATAGCCAAACACACGGCGGGCGCTTCAACCCGCGATGTTTGTTTCAAACAAACAAATTATAGGAACTCATGGGGCGGTTATTTGATTTTGAGTACTCTGGTATTCAAACATTCCTCCGAGACCAGACGGTGCGTCGCGTTGTCGGTATTTCTAAGCGCCCTTGCTTTACCTAATCGTGTCGTCACTGCGATGAGGCGCGATCGTTGTCTGACGCCCGTATAGCCGGAAAAGGTTTTGCTTTCGGCAAGGGCAAAAGACCGGAGAGCGGCGATCGGCCAAAACCATATCGGGGAGTTAGGAGCGCAGTCGCGCTTGCCGATTCAGCATCTGGTTCGGAGGCGGCCGGAGCTACACGGTTTGCCGCGGTTTCTGTGGCCTCAGCGGTTTTCGGTTGCATGTCCATGGCGGGCGCTGGACCGGCAAGGTCGGGAGCCTCAGTGCTGGCAAGCGCGGGAAGATCGAGCTTGCGCAGCACCTCCGAGAAGTCCGCGTTCAGGCTCACCGACCGCTTTGCGACTGAAGCCGGCTTCTCACGTGATACGGCCGTTTGGGAGAACAGTATGGAGCCTTTGGGGGGAACAATTGCGGAAAACTGAAAATTTGGGAGGTGTGTCCGCCGATTCGGGCACCGGGGCCGCATCGACGGCGGTCGCTTCGAACTCCGAAGATGCCGCGAACTCGGCAACGGAACTACGTTTCGGCAGCCCGATTTTTGGGGGACTGTCCGCATTCTGCGCCGACCGTTGAAAAAGAATCGGCTTCCCCATCCAGGCCGGGTTGGGCCAGAAAGATGCCGCCACGTCGAGGGCCATAAAAAGAGCGACGAAGACCACTGCGCTGAACCCTGCAGCCAGCGCAATGTCCTCCCGCGTTATGACGAACCCCTCCTCGACAGGCGCGGCAAGTGGCGGGGCGGGTTCGGGATACAGAGGGAACCAACTCGGATGAATACGAAAGATTGCAATCCCATCGCCGAATTTCGCGGCATCCACATCTGCTGGGGAGTTTCCGGCCGTATCGAGCGTTTCCTTGAGCGAATAGGGAAGGGCCCAACCCTTTTGGGCGTCGTAGCTCACATCGAAAAAGCTATCAAAGTACGGAAGCCGCAGGCAGCGGATCGGTTGCATGCCGCGAAACAGCAGCAATTGTTCATTCTCGGGCAGACGCCGCACCTCATCGGGCGTAATGAGGGCCCGCTGCACCGGATTGAATGAAACGCTTTTCGACCAGCCGGTCGAGCCGCCTTGGGTGAGCGAAAGGCTCTCGCCATGATTGAAGGAGCTGCCCGGCTGCGGAGGCGCGGTCAGGCCTTCGCCCTTGCTTTTGCTTTGGCTGACGCCTTCGTTTCTACTTTCTGTCTCGGACGAACTGCGGCTTTCGCTGTGAACTGTCGCGCTGCCTGCGATTTTTGAAACCTGCTCGGCCGTGAAGAGGTCGCCCACCGCAAAGACGCGCTGGAATGAATTGTTGACGAAGCTGTGCCAGCGATCGCCGTAAAGGCCTTTCAACTGCGCGAAATCCTGCACGACGAGATGATATTTCACGTTAAAAGCACGGGCGATCGCGACATCGTTGCGCACAAAGGACATTTCGCCCAAGGTCGCGAATTCATCGATGATGATGTGACGCCACCGGCGATGGTCGTTATGGGATTCCGCCGCCGGATAATTACGCAACGCCTTGGCGAAAGCGACAATCATTAAGCGCAACCAACCGCGATGGGTCTCCATATATTCGAATGGGATGACGATGAAGTATTTGTGGAAACCGCGCGCGATGTCTTTCAGATCGAAACTCGATTTTGTCAGACAGGCGTGCATCTGCGGGCTGTCGATCCAGGCGGTGTCGCGCTCAATGCTGCTGATGATTCCGGAGCGCTCCTTATCCTCGCGGTTGAGGATGCTTGAAAACCCGCGCTTGATTGCGCCGCCAGCGAGCTTGTTTTCAAGGTGCTTGAAGATGAGCGACGAAAGCGTAGCGCGGGCAGGGCCCTTGTACGTCTTGGGCATCTCCCATGGCATCGTGATGAGATCGCGCACGCGCGTAAGGTCGCGTCGTTCCTTCTCCGATGGATCGAGCCCGACCAGGAGGATAAGCGCGGTCAGGAAATTGCGCGCCGCATTGTCCCAATGCGTGTTTTCATTGCCCGAAGGGATTACCATGGCGTCGGCCAGAGCGCGGGCGTCATCGACGCAGCGGGGGTTATCTACACCGATTTCATCCAGCACGTTCAGCGCCGCTGTCTGCGCAGTGGCGCAGTCATCCCATGGATCAAGGAGGATAACTTTCTTTTCCGCGGCAAAGGGCTGCTGAAAGACCGTTCCAACAAGCCGTGCGATCTCGCCCTTGGGATCCACCACGACGACGGTTTGGTCTTCAAGGAAGCTGCCCAGCAGCATCGGCGCGAGCGCCGTCGTGAATTTGCCGCCGCCCGTGCCGCCCACGATGAGCTGATGCAGGTCGCCGGCATATTCGATACGCCGGTAATCGCGCGAATGCTCGCGCCACCAGCCGATAAAAATGCCCTTGCCGGAATCTTCGTCATCGACGCCCGGGACGATGAGATCATTTCCAATCAACTCATGCCGCGTTGCAAAGCTCGCCGTTCCGTGTACCGACACCCTTCCTTCCCCCTCGCAGATTTGCAGAGTCGGAAATTGCCATGAAATGGCCTCGACGGGAAGTTGCCGAGGCGGTATTTTACTCCCCCAAGGTGGCGGAGATGGCCGGATGGTATGGGATGGCGATTTATAGCCTGAACCACAAGTTCATCGGACGGAGTGTGGACGCACCGGGGGCCGCCGGCGGGTTCGCGCGCTACATCACCGGGCAGGACCGCTGTACCGAAACCCTCGGCCGACGCATGCCAATCTATCAGACTGAACTGATCGCTTGGCTAAGCGCCGAGGAAAAGGCGGACCGGCGCAACGCGCGCGTGATCGACCAAATTGTCGTCGCCTTACCCAAAGAGCTTTCCCACGAACAAAATATGGAACTGCTCGAAGCCTTCGGCGAGCGCATGACAAAGGGGCGGGCGTCCTGGATGGCTGCGATCCATGATGGCCCCGGCGATGCCGACAATCCGCACGCGCATATGATCTTCCGCGACCGCGACGTCGAGACTCGCAGGCGCGTGATGATGACGAGCGAGGCGGGCAGCACAGGCCGCTTCCGCGAAGCTTGGGAGCAGGAAACCAATAGCGCGCTGGAGCGTGCGGGGCGCGAAGAGCGGGTCGATAGCCGCAGTTTGCAGGACCAGGGCATCGACCGGGAGCCCCAGATCCATGTCGGCGCCGCCGCTATGGAGCTGACCCGCCGCGGACATGATTTCGCCAGCGCCGAAAAGCAGACGACGCGACGGATCGAGGGCGAGAACGTCGAAATCACCGTCAACTACCCGGTCATTGATCAAGGCAAAAGCCGCTTTGAGGAAAACGAGGAACGCAGGGCGCGCAACCGCGAGCTTGAAGGTCCCGAGCGGCCGGAATTTCCCGAGCATCCGGCGATGGCGGGCGTACATGCATCGGCGCAGCGCTTTCACAGCCGCTTCAACCAAGCCGTGACCGCTAACGACTATCCCGAGGACGACGGCGACTACATCAATGCCACCATCCGCGACCACATGATCGCCGACCTCGTCGAGCAAATCAGACGAAACGCCGAACGGGACGGACCTCCGCCATTTCACGCCATGCGCGACCGGCCCTCCTACCTTTTCGATTCAAATGACTTCGACCGGCCAGGGCCGCGGCGCGGGCCGTATCCCGATGGGCCAGGCGCCGAACGGTTTTTCGAGGCCTCCGAACGCGACCGGGAGGACTTGGACGCGCTGGAGGGCGGCGAAAGTGGCGATGGCCCTCGGACCCGCGGGCCACGCCGCGACGTCGCCGATGCCGTTGGCGGTGGCTTGCTCGCCGCCATCGGCAAGCTGGCGGATATGGCGGAATCCATCCTAGACGGACCAAAGAAAACCGACGAGCAGGAACGGGGGCTAGAAATGAGCGGAGACCAAGACCGCAAAGTGGTAGATGCGGAAATCGAGCAACGGCGCAGAGAAGCCGAAGCGGAGGCCTATCGGTGCATTGAGCTGGAGGCCTTCCTGCAGCAGCGCGATCGCGAGCGGCATATTGATCGGGGACGATAACCGCTAATTGCTCAGCCTGACAACCGCACCGTGAACGCGCTATTCAGATCGCTCGGCTGGATGTTGAGGTTTCTAAGGTGAAGCAGAAGCGTCAAAAGCAACGCCGTGTGCTTTGACGCCACCGGCGCGCAAAAAATCTCTCCTGAATAATCGATTTTCGCGAAGCAGGGTACGGAAGCATCACGGGCGATGTTCAAAAAAGGTTCCTCGCCGATAAGGTTCCGAGCCTGATTGGTGAAGTAGAAATCTCTCCACAGAGCCGGCTGAGTTGTAAGGAGTCCGCCGTAATAATTGAAAACACTGATAGGCGATCGAAGGATTACCGATAATTCCACCGCGCCCACGTCTGCAAACGCGGTAGTGAGCTTGGCAGGTTTCTTTGTGTCGCCGCAACGTGGCTGAAAGGTAACGCCAAACGAGCGCGTAGAATCGAAACAGAACCGTCCCTCGGTTCCGGCCGATTTATCCGAACTGTCGGCGCTTTTGGCGCCCTTCGACGGCGAGCCTCCCTTGTCCGCCTGGGCAGGCTTCTCGGCCTTTGCTGCCTTCACCAGCTCAGCTGAGAGCCCAAGGTTGGACAGCCTGCCGAGCAAATTCACGAACAGAGCAAAATTGCACTCCTGCGCCGAAGAGAACAACCGGCCTTGCGAGTGATTTACTAAGCTCCTGCAGCTTTCCTTGTCGCTTGAAGGGTCGTTTACCAGGCGAATCGTCTCGCCTGTCCCTACGCGCGTGACGTAGATGCTATCAATTGTTGAAAAGAAGACTGGTTCGCGAGGATAAGCCGCAACGAGAAACGCCAGCGTTCGAAGGTCGATTGGTGAGAGCATGCCGGTTGAGAACGCCGTCGACACAAGGGGGCTTGACTGATAGCTGCCCGAAACACCGCTTTGAAGCGAGTTTGTAACCTGAAACTGGTGCTGGGCGACTGTCTGCAACGGGCCAAAAGTAATAGTTGGAAGACCGGTATTGAGTTGCTCGGTTTGTCCCCCCGCGACCTGCGAAATGGCGACAAAATTCAAAGGTTGGAGCCGACTGGCTCGAACAATATTGACAAGCGTTTCCTGATTTTGAGCGAGCTGAGAATTTTTGTTTCCGTCGTAGATTCTTTCGCCAAACTGATCAACGGCGGCGCAGGAGGACAGCAACAAAAAAATCAAAGGAACGAGTTTGCGTCTTTGCATGCAAAGCTCTCCGCAAATGGTCGCGACAAACTATATAATGGATTGGCCCTCTTTTTTCATTTTAATGTTTAGTTGGCGTATCGTCTCTTTCGTCTGATCTACCTGTCGTTGCTGTTCTTTCAGTGTTTCCAGAGCTTGGTTCAGCTGGAATTGCGTGCAGCATTTGGGATCGCTTGGCCCGATCGGACCGGAAGGCGGGGGCTTTTTTGGAGGCCGTTGCGCGAGCCCGGTATCCGGGGCCAACGGCCTAAAGCTTAGATCACTTTGGGCAAAGGCTGCGGTGGCGACAAGGCACGAAAAGAATACTGCAAGGAAAAGAGATCTCATCTTGAAAATCCCCAGCGCGAGCAAATTAGCAGCTGCAACTTGGGTAAGAAGCCATGGCGGGTTTTTCGAGTCAAACGGATTTTTGCCGGGATAAATGGAACTCGTTAGCGTTTATCGGCTCGGGTTGTTCCTTCCTTCCTACCAACGCCAAAATTGTTTAGGACAAACCCAAGGATAGCGTTTGTGGCCCGGCGCGGATATTTTGAATGACTGCAGGCAAGCCATGCGCTGTCGGACATTCGAGGTGAATGCCGCAGCGCGCTTGGCAAGGGGCGAAGCCCCGTTGCATCCCCGGTTTTTTGCTGGTGCGGATGCGGAATCGGAATCGCATGGACACCACCAGCGGGCGGCAGCGCCGCTACCGCATCACCATCCGCGTCTCTGCGTCCGAACGCCTTGGGCTAGACGAGGCGGCCAGACGCGCTGGCATCACGCTTTCGGCCTATGCGCGGCATGCTCTTCTCGGCGCCAAGCCGCTCCGCGCTGCACGCCGGCCTTCGGTCGAAGCCGCACTTATGGTCGGCCTCCTCGACCGGCTGGGTGGCATCGCCAGCACGATGCGGGCCCTTGCCTGCATGCTGAATGCAAGGACCGGCGAGACGATGCCGGTCCTTGAGCGGGATCTGTCACGAAGCCTCATCGCGCTGCGGGCCCTGCGGCCCCAGTTGCTTGCCGCGCTCGGAAAGCGACGGGTTCGATGATCATCAAGGGGCAGGCAAGGGGCCGCGCCAGACAGCTTGCAGCCCATCTCCTGAAACGTGATGAGAACGAACGCATACGCTTGTATGAGTGCCGCAGGACACTGGCGCAGGATATCGAGGGCGCCTTGATCGAAATGGAGGCGCGCGGCATGGCCGCCCGCACCCAAAAGCCGCTTTATCACGCCTCGATCAGCCCGGAGGTCGCAACGCCGCTTAACGACACGCAAATCCGGCAGGCCGTGGACTTGCTCGAGGAGAAGTTGGGCCTCCACGGTTTGCCGCGTATCGTGGTTCTGCACCGCAAGAAAGAGCGCGAACATGTGCATGTCGTGTGGTGCCGCATTGATGCCGAGACAGGCACGGCGGTTCACCTGTCGTGGAACTACAGGCTGCATGAACAGGCGTCACGCGAGTTGGAGCGGGCATTCGGGCATCGCCCTATCGAAAGTTCGTTTACGGTAGCGGGAAAACCGCGACCAACTCGCCGCTCGGCTAAAGACTATGAACAGCGCCAAGCCAAGCGCTCGGGCAGGGCGGTTGACGCTGTAACGGCCGAACTGACCGCGATCTGGAACGGCGCTGATGATGCGGCCACGTTTCGTCGTGAGTTAACAAAGGCAGGATATACCCTGGCGCGCGGTGACCTCCGGGTATTCGTCGTCATCGACCGCGCCGGCCAGGTGCATTCCTTGGCGCGCCGCATCGAAGGGGCCGACACGGCGGCCATCCGCAAAAAAATGCAGGGCGTGTCGATCAACGATCTGCCGTCCGTGGCCGAAGCGCGGCCTGCCATGGCGCCGCCCTCGTCAAGGGGCTCTGTGTCATGCCGCTTCGCGCCGGCTGCAGGGGAAGTATCGCGCCGGACGGCCGAGGACCGCACACCACTGCATCGCACGGTGCGCCAATCCGCCGTCAATCTTCGCGCGATGGTCACGCCGCCGATCATGGCCGTGGTGCCCAAAGCGGGATGGATGGGCCGTCCCGGTTTGATCCTGCGCGATACAGCGCAGCCGCATTCGAATTACCGCTCGCAACGTGCGGCGCTCGTTGCAGAATACGCCAGCAAGATCGCCATAGCCCTGCGCCGCCTTCCCCCAAATGAAATCGACAGCGCCATTTCCAAGCTTCTTTCGGAGCGTGAAGCGGCGCTCGAACATCTGAAACTCAGCAATCGCACCACAACGCGTCGAAAAGGCGGGCGCAGGCGCGCCAACCGCTCGCCTTTTATCGTGCCGCGGTTTCGGCCGCGGAAGCTTCGCAAGCCGTAGCCGCGCCGTGGAGTTAAAGAATGGCTTCGATGCCCTTGCGCTTGATGACGTTGAGGAGGGCGAGCGCCGCGCCCGTCGGCTGCTTTGTGCCGCGTTCAAGCTGGGATACATAACCCACCGTGAGATTAAGGTAGCTGGCAAACACCGCCTGGCTCAGCTTCGCGCGATCGCGCATCGCGCGGATCTGTGCGGCTGTAATCGGGGCCGGCTTGGATTTACCCGCCACCCCCAAATGCCGCAGCGTGATCTTCTCATGCGTGGTGCGGTCTATGAGCCCGGCCTTGCGCATATCACCCGCCGTTTCCAGCAGCGCCTTGGTCAGTGAGCTAGTCTTTTTCTTCTTCGCCATCATCCACCTCCTCAAGAACACCCTCGGCAAGCGCCTTCGCCAGCATCTTGCCGTTCCCATCGAGCCAGTGCCCGGCGATCTCTTGCGCGGTCTCCAGTTCGTCGTCCTCGACATTACCGCGTGCGCTCTTGGCAAAGCCGAACAGGAACACTGAGCGGCTCTTTGGGCGGTAGGCAAGCAGCACACGAAAGCCGGCCGACCTCCCTTGTCCTGGTCGCGCCACCCGTTGCTTGATGACGCCGCCGCCTAAATCCGCATCCACCAAACCGCGCTCGGCGCGCCGGACAGCCTCGCGCAGAATCGCGTCCGAAATCTTCATTCGCCGTGCAAAGCGTGAGAAAGGTTTAGTCTTGAAGATGCGCAGGCAGAATCCGTTCGTTCTATGTACTATAGCACTATGAACTACCTTCTACAAGGCGGCTTGCGAT
Source organism: uncultured Bradyrhizobium sp. (assembly GCF_964252615.1). Lineage (NCBI taxonomy): Bacteria > Pseudomonadati > Pseudomonadota > Alphaproteobacteria > Hyphomicrobiales > Nitrobacteraceae > Bradyrhizobium > uncultured Bradyrhizobium sp. The sequence continues at coordinate 7,151 of NZ_CAXUNQ010000033.1, read as the reverse complement.
TCTGCCGGCCGTACAACCTCAATCGCGCCGGAGCGTTATCTAGGAGAATCAAAGCACTAGCTGCAGATTAAGAGTTTTTCATCTTCGCAGCAGTAAAGTTGCTCATATTTCTCTCGCGTTTTGCGAGGCCCGGCCATTTTAAGCGATTGCATTTTATGACGATTGAATTTCCTGATCTCAACTCTGATACCAAGCCCATGGATTCCGCCCGGATTGCGCGGCATCCAGCGGGCGCGCTTTATGATGCGGTGTTTGCGCTGGCATTGCCCACGGTCGGCCCGCTCGCCGAACGGAAAAACGTCGTCCTTGCATCCACCAATCATGCAGGCGTCTTGCGCCATGCCATGCGCAATGTTTCCCGCAAAAGTTTGCGTGCCGTCATGAATGGAAATTACGACCCGGTCCTTCGCGCGATCAACCGTTCGCTCGATATTGTCGGAGCGATGAACTGGATGCGCGTCCTTCGCTTTGCAAGGGGCGAACGGGATATCGATCCGCTGGTGCTGATCGCGGGCGCCGAAGAAGCGGTCGATCAAGAAATCCGAAAGAGCCGCAGCGCCAACGACCGAACGCAGGGCATTTTCATCTGGCCGGATCTTGCCGCCTTGGCGCGCTCCTGTGAAGCGGGCGTTTCGCACGTAACCATTGCTATGCCGCAATTCGCGCTTCCCAAGAGCGCTTCCGTTGTCGTCTCGATGACCAGAGCTATTTTGTCATGAAGAACAAGGATACTCCCATCAATGAAACCGACGTCGCCGGAAAGATTGGCGGCTATTTCGGCGTCATGGGCAGCGATCCCCGCATCACCCAGCTCCTTGCCAAGATATTTCCCGAAGTAAAACTGGCATCGTCCGGCGATCCGGCAGGCTGGCACTCGGCTTTCCTCGGCGTCATGGCAAAATACGAGGGCCTCGCCAAAGAGCTCGGCCTTGGCGTTTCCCAAACCCAGCGCGATCTTGAGACGCTTCGGACGTCGAACCGCACGGATGCAAGCTTTGCTGGCGCCGCCGGCCGCCTCGGTCAGCAGGGCTTGCGGCACTATGCGGCGATCCATGCCGGCAGTGACGAGCGCGACAGCGGCGCTTCGCGCGGTACGGTGTCGTCGGCCGCCTATGCGCGCGAAACGCCCCTCACGGTGGCCGGAGCGGTCGGCTTTGCGAAGGAACTCGGGATCAGTCCCGCGCATGCGGCGTTCTTCGAAGGCGGGTCATCCGAAATGCGCAACGCCATCCGCGATGCGATCAGGAGCGACAAAGCGATCAGCGACGACAAGATCAAGGACATGCGCGATGTCAGCATGGTCATCGGCGCGATCCGCTCCGGCAAGATCAAGGAGGACGACCCGAAGGTCCCGGATTCGGTCAAGAAGGTGATCAAGCAGATGCGCGAAGAGGGGGTCGATCCGGTAAAAGGTGATTCCAAAACCGTGAAGAAATACTTGGACGACCACCCGGAAAAACTCAACGCGGTAAAACGCGAAGCTGCATCAAAGGAACAGGCGACACTCGGTAACGCATCGCTGGATCAATCTAAGACGAAGGGGACGAGCGAAGCGGACACGGCGATCGCCGCGGCGCAAAAGAAGCAGAAAAATGCGGGATCAAAGAAACCCGCCGCTCCTACGGTAAGCGCTACTCTCTGATTTGGTTCAGTCCGTGCTAATTTGCGGCCAGAGTACCTGGCTTACCGCGATCAGCGGTCCGGATTGCGGTAAGCATCACACGAAATTCTCCCCAAGCCTCGTCATCCGCCGTACCGGGCACGCGATCAAATTTCGTCTTGAGATCACAGTCCTTCATAAACTCCCTGAAACTGGTCAAGAGCGGCACGCTCAGTTTGCCCTTAAACTTTTGCATCGTCGCGATTGTGACGCCGATAGCGGTCTTGCACTGAGGGCCGGTCAGCGCCTGAGGCAATGCGGCCTGTTGCGCGGCGGCAGGAAAGGCTGCCAAGGCTAGCATGGCGCCGCCGGCAGTCACGCCAAGCGCGGTAGTTCGAAAGTTCCAAGAGTCCAAGTCGCTGTTTTGCGATCCAAGTCGCAGCAGTGATTGTAGCATGGCCGCAGCCCGCGCGATTTACTTGTTTTACTTTCGCGGGTGACATTATTCCTCATTGTGTAACAGCCCCTCTTTTTTGCCTTGATTGGCAAGCTGTCCCTAGCGTCAGATGGCTTAATGACGACCCAACGCAGTTGCCAAGTTACTGAAATCCCAAGGCCCTTGACGTGTTACACAATGAGGAAAAGCGTCACTCGACCACAGCACAGCGACTGGAGCGCGGGAAAGAGCTCGCTGTACGCGCGCGACACGCAGCGAAAGTTTCTCAATGACGGCGAACGCAGGCGAGCCATTGCCGCCACCGCCGCGCTGCCAAACGACCGCGCCCTATTCGTACAGGTGTTGGCTTGGACCGGCGCACGCGTCTCGGAAGTGTTAGCGCTTACGCCGCGCTCTTTTCAGATCGAAAATGGCTTCGTTACGATTGTAACGCTCAAACGTCGAAAGTTCTTCGTGCGCGAGGTGCCAATTCCCGACGATCTTCTGACGGCGCTAGAGCGCTTCTTTGGGCTTGCGTCCTTACAGTGCGACGAGAACGCGGGAGCGCAGCCGCTCTGGCCAATCTGCCGCATGACCGCATGGCGAAGCGTCAAAACCGTGATGCGCGCGGCCAGGATCGTCGGGCCGCAAGCTTCCCCGAAAGGATTCCGCCATGCCTTCGGGCATGCACATTGCCGTATACGTACGCCGTTGCATGTCATTCAAGGCTGGATGGGCCACGCGCGTCTCTCGACCACCGCGATTTATATGGGCCTATCATCGGCCGAGGAACGCGTCTTCGCCGAGCGGCTCTGGTGCCAAGAGCCGCTCGACGCTTATCAGCCACCACCTACAACGCAATCCATGCCATGCGCCTAAGATCTCCGACAGACATCGACCGCCAGATCGGCGCCCGTATCCGATTGTATCGCAATGTGAGGGGCTACACACAGGAGAGGTTGGCAAAGGCGGTCGGGATCACGTTTCAACAACTTCAGAAATATGAGCTGGCGAAAAACCGGATATCGGCGAGCCGCCTTTGGGAGGTTTGCAGCGTGTTGCGCATACCGATTGCGTTGATGTTTCAGGGTGTTGGTTTGTGAAGGTGGCACGAGGGCGGATTGCCCGGTCGCCACGCTGATCTTCTGCCGGCGCCCCGCCGTTACCGGTACACGCCTTTTCCAGCTTGGGGGCTAGGCTAATCGAGACCCAAGCGTTGCAACCATTCGCCGGGTGCGCCCCGGCCGAATTCTTCGGTGGAGACAAGTGTCCGTGGCTGCATACAGTCGATGTAGAGACGGCCGTCGAGGTGATCGATCTCGTGCTGAAAAATTCGCGCTGGCCAACCCGTCAACTTCCATGTCTTGGCTTTTCCATCGCGCGTGAATCCTTCGACCTCGATGGCACGGTAACGCGGCACCTCGGCCACGAACCCCGGGATGCTCAGGCATCCCTCGGGCCAAATGGTGATTTCAGTGGATGTCGCGCGCCAGATCGGATTGATGACCGCCTCAAACGGAAACGGCACCCGTTCGCGCTTCTCGCGATCTTTTTTACTTATTTTCTGAATGCGCTCTTCTGTGTCCTCGATGACAAAAAGGCGCAAGGGAACCGCGATTTGCGGCGCCGCGAGTCCGACCCCTTTCCCTTCGAGCGTTGCGCGCAGCAGTTCGATCAATTCATCAATGACGGGCGTCGCGATTTTATCGAGCGGCACGTTGCGGGTGCCGTTTCGAAGCGCGGGATGGCCGATGCGGACAATCTCCGCGCCTCTTGGCAACGCAGCCGCAGAATCGTTTTCCGGGAGCTGCGCGGCAGAGACACTGCCTGAAGCTGGACTCATGCGTTCTTCCTATCTCGGCACCTGCCGGAGTTCAGCAGACGTTTCCGGCAGCGCAGGCGGGTGGCGAAACGTTTGTTGCCGCAACGAAATTCGCAATGTCGATCAGCTTCACTTTGCGATTATCCCCTGTAGTGGTTGGAATGCGTGACGTCCAGGCGGTGTTTTGCAGGTACGACGGGGTGGCGTACCAAATTCCGCTCAGAATGACTTCGGAGACAAGGTGGCTTCCGAGCGCGCCGAGGTGCCCCTTCGCCGATGGGTTGGCCGTCCGGTTAACCTCGGCCTCACGAAGCAAATAGTACCACAGCGGCGTGCGAAACTCGTTTGACTCGAACATGAAAAGCCGCCGGTAGGTTGCATCCGGCTCTACTTGCGAATCGGTCAGGGCAGTGACAGCGGGATACTGCGTCTTATACTCCGCAGCGAGATCCTCGCCGGCGCATAGCTCCACGCTGTCGCTCCGCTGAAGATTGCGGAAGGGCAGGTTAGTGACCAGGTTGACCTGATCCGGGATCGTGCCCTCGGGAAGATCGAATACAACCTGATTAACCTGCGTATCGATCAGATTCGAAGGAAACGCTGCCTTGCCATTCGTCACTTGGAGAAAATAAGGCCAGTCGATGATCCGGTCATGCGTGAGGCATTTGCCGCCCAGCAGGTCGTTTTTGTTGTCCGAGAGATTGTCGAACAGCCGAAACTCGTGCTGAGGATTGAGATGATAACGGCTCCGCAATTGGCTATGGCCGAAGCGGAAGCCGATCGCAAATTCATGCGGCATGCCCAGCACGGTTGGACCGGCAGGGGTGAGGCCGGGCCGCTGCAAGAGGGTGTCGGGCGCCGTCTTCAGCTTTTGCAGCACGGACGCGATCGCTGCCGGATCGGCTACCAACGGAAGGTACTCGGTAGCAACGACCGACTGCCAGTGAAGGATGGTTTGCTCCTGCGCCTGCTGCATCGACAGGCCCTGGCTACGAAAAGCATTGTGCAGCCGCATGAGCAGAATGTGAATCTGCAAGATGATCTGGTTTTCATCGTTCCGCTTATCGCCGATCAAGGCGCGAAAGTGCTGGTTGGGTTTGTGGGCATCCTCGCGGCAAACGTCATAGCCGCCGCCCGCAATCGCGCGCAGCCTGAAATACCCGTTGTCCATCGGGATTTCGCGGTTGCCATGCGTCGGGCTTAAATCATCGATGCGAGGGCCGTAAACGCTATCGAGGTCGATAAGCGGTGAGGCGTCATCAGGAACAGTTTTGCCTTGGTCGTCGAAGAGATTAACAGCGTTTAAGGTCAGGTCATGATCGATGAATTGGCCGACGAATGTGAATGCTGCGGGAATTTCCGGGCTCGGCGTATTGACCTGTGAAAATGTCTTCCCGCGTGGCCGGTAATCGTTCGCGGGCAGTGGCAGTGGACTTTTCAGGTGAATGTTCGGATAGGTAAGGTAGGAGACAAGGCCGGCGTGAAGTTTATAGGGCCGGTACTTGATATGGAAAAAATAGAAGGTCGGAATGGCGGCTGCTTTTGCAAGAAGGGCGGCAGACAGGACGCCGGACGACGCCCCTGATTTGGCGACTTCCAGGCTTTTCATTACGGAAAGGCGTTTTTCCATCATCACCCGGTCGCCGAGCGAATACAGTCCGCCGTGCATCGTCAATTCGGACAGCTGCGAACCGAGTGTCGATTCTTCCGCCGCTGGATCGAGCGCCTTGGCGCGGCTTTCGGCTACCTGAAGGTCGATTTCTCGGTGTGTGAATGTGGTCATTGCAAATCTCCTGTCTTAAAAAATGTTCTGAAAATCTACAGCGTCGCGGTCGAATTATCGGCGGATAGTATCGCAATCCCAATTTGCGTAAATAAAAATCGCTCGGCGGGCGTGTTCCAAGATTGGAACCTGCGGCAACGTGCCAAGCAGCATCCGAAGGAGTGCCTCACCCGGCAGGTTTGATTAGGAAGCTTAGATGAAACGTCACATCTTCCTTTCATCCGCCCTCAAAGATTCGGGGGACGCGCGGCTTCGCATTCGGGAGCTGGTGGGAGAGGCCGTCAAGATCAGGGGCGCCGGCGCGGATGCCTATCGGCCTGTCTGGATGGCCGAGGATTTCCCGGCGTTTGAGCCGGCCTCATCGCTGCCAGCGCTGGAAAAAGTGCAGCTTTGCCTCGACGGCGTCCGTGAGGCCGAATGCTTCGTCGCGGTGATCACCGGTCGCCATGGCTCGGAGGTTTCGGTTGACGGGGTCGGCGACGTTCCGACGACGTATCTGGAGGCCGAGCTATTCGAAGCCGCAGTGCTCGGCAAGCCTGCTTTCGTATTCGTTCTTGAGGGCCATGAGCCGGAGCCGAGGCTCGACAGTCTCCTAAAGGTTCTCGAACCGTTTTTCCCGGATATCAACCGACGGCCGGTTTCCGAAGGCGAGATCGTGCGCCAGATCGAGAGTCTTGTGCGCTACTACGACCGTCCAAAGTGGCTTCGGCCCTTTCAGATGCCGCCCAAGCTTCGCCAAACGGTTCGCGCGCTGGCGGCCCTGCGCCATCGTCCTTACGACGTGCAAGCTGGAATGCCGTCGCTGCGATTTCTCAAGCACCCGCACGATCCAAATCTGCCCCCGCCGGATCCGTACAAGGTCGAGCTTCTTCTTGAGCGGGCCGATACCACCACCGCCCAGCAGGCACGCTTAACCATCCTTTGGTTTGCTATCCGTGAGCTCACGGGCGCGCCGTTCACGGACCCGCGTTTCTCAGCGTTCACCCCTCTGTGGGACCGTGCGCTGAGCGCGTGGCGGTCGGCTGGAGCCTGGTACGGGCTGCATGCCCATATCGAGCTTGGATGTCTTGCTGCCTTGGGATCCGTCTGCGAAATCCGCAAGAACACCGGTAAGGAGCCGTTGCCGCATGGCGCGCTGGCAAGCGAGTATTATTCGATCGCGGGTCTCATGCGCTCGCAGGAGATGCTCGCAGTATCGTTGCGGCATGTGGAGGAGGCGATCGTCTTAGCCGGTCCCAACCCCGCCAATGCAATCACGATCCGGGGCAGCATCTATCGGCGGATGGGGCATCTCACCGCCGCCATAGCCGATTATAACTTCGTCGCCGAGAGCAAGAGGGAAGAGGGCGGCGCGGCATACGGGGGAGCCTTAAGCGAGCTTGGCTTCGCGGAGACGCTGAACCGGAATTTGAAAAAAGGCATTAGCCACATGGAGGAGGGGCTGGAATTGCTGAAGCAACAACCAGCTGACGGTTTTACGATACGGGCGATGCGCAAGCTTGCGTATGGC